>CACZXN010000040.1 GCA_902785075.1 uncultured Bacteroidales bacterium
GGGCTACGGTAGAGTTCTACAACAACTCATCGTGTACATCCATGTTCATCTCTGCTGAAGGAATGACGGAAGACGGAAAATTTATCATAAACGAATAACGTTTTGTATGACAATACTCAAGGGAGTCATTATATCATTCTTACTTAGTTATAGTGCACACCTGTGGTCGCAAATCAATCCTCAGGTTGAGAACTTACTGAATACCTTCTATACGCTGAAGTATGTCTATGACTACAAGAATTTTACGATGACTGAGAGTATGTACAATAGTGTTCAAGACGGCCTGTGTTTCGAGGCGCGAATCACATTCTTCCTTGACGACCAATCGTGGGAGACATCAAATGCAGTAGGGCATAATCAGGTGCTGAGAAGAACCCGACAGACGTTGGACGAATTGTCGCAAAGTGCAGAAACCATCCATAAATGGGAAACACATAGCGGCAAACACGACACCATCAATTATGCGATGTTCCTGAAGCCTGGTGCAGGAGGCATACCTTATCAGAACCACATGATCAATAACGGAGACAAACATTGGGCAACAGGTGGATTGGAAAGCATCAACATGGAGTATATTGCAACCCATCCTAATCCCGAAGAATTGACTGAACCCATCAGGCTTGCACGCGGTACACTTACCTATAAGTGTGTACTCGACACGCTTGCCAAAGCTACAGAAGACTTCAGTACAGAAGCTTATTGTGATGCCATCAAGTCAGTTGTCAACCAGAAGGGCGTCAGTATGCGTAAAGTACATTACAAACAGGATAGCGAGACAGCCGGAAAGAGTAAGTTCTTTGTCAAAGGTGATGATGAACTTGCAAAAGGCGACACTTATGGCATACACTATATCATCCGTTCGCAAGATATCGCTTTGTCTGTGTTAAGTCAACTAAGGGAAGTTACGAAAGAGTACATCGCCTCCCATATACATGAGGCATTCAATATGTTCAACCCACGTCAGAACGATTTTATCAGCACCTTCCCGTTCCTGTCAAGTAATACCAAAGACGCTGAAGGAGTCAAAGTGTCCTTTACAGTGTTTACGTTGTTCAGCAAGAACTATTATCATATATTGGTCCTATATACCAAAGGAACACTCTTCATCCCGATGGACTGGGAAATCATCAAGGACTATGATAACGGAGTGGTGAAATACTACGATAATGATACAAAGTATATGAAAAGATCAAAGAATAAATAACGTACGATAAAGCGAAAAAGGGATGACAATAGAGGATTTTGAATATATCGCCCGTCGTTTACGACCAAAGATAAAGAAGATGGCCTACAGATTCTTCCAGAACTCAGAAGATGCTGAGGATGTGGTTCAAGAGGTCTTGATGAGATTGTGGATGAGAGGAGACAGCTTGGACAAGGAAGGAGCGGAAAAACTCGCTACCACAGCAACAAAGAATCTATGTGTGAGCATGCTACGCAAGCGAAAAAGCAGAATCAAGCTCCCCATCGACGAGAGTCTGACGATTGAAGAAAGTGTCTTGCCCGATACTCACATGAGCACAGAAGAGTATCAGATGATGCTAGAAAACGCGATTGCGAAATTGACCAAAACGGAACAGCGACTGGTACACATGGTGCAGCAAGGGTTGGATACGGCAGAGATATCAATTATAACAGGAATACAGATACGATCGGTACGAACGATGTTATCTGCAGCGAGAAACAAACTATTAAAACATATCATTCAATGGAACAATCACTAATAGACAAATATTTGGCTGGTGAGAATACACCCAAGGAGGCTCAACAACTGAAACTGTTGTTGGAAGCAAAACCAGGTGAAGCACGTTCGCCAGAGGAACAGGCTCTGCTGCTGATGCTGACTGGCATCGGGAAGCAATCCGACGATGACATCTTCAGTACTGATTATTCCGATGAGTATGAGGATGTGGTACGAAAGAATAGAAAGTACAGACTGGTCAAAGTAGCTTCAGTAGTTATGGCGATTGCTGCATGCTTTGCCTTGGTATGGTTTGTGGGGACTCATCAAAGGGGGAATACCAACAATCTTCCAACGATTTCGAAACATCAAGCAACACCAACTCGGCAAAAGATCAGCCCTGCTATCTTCGACAAGTCGCAGGCAGATTCCGATTCGGTAACTACGCCTCTTCATCAAGCCCAACCAGAAATGCATCATTTGCAACAAGATGCCAATCACTACGCTTGGGCAAAAGGTTTGATTGAATCGTACAAGGAAGATGACCTTGGAGAGATTACAGATATGGCTGATGCAACCTCAAACTCCCCAAAGGAGGACGAGAGAGACTGGGCAAAGAAATGATGGTTTAAGGGTTCAAAGTTCAAGAGTTATGGATAGGAAGACATTGTACATATTGTTGCTATTGTGGCAGACAACATTTGCTATGTATGCAGTCGCTCCTGACAAGAAGCCAGACAAAACGTTGCCTGTGCAGGAAAAGGTATATTTGCACATCGACAACAATTGCTATTTCCAAGGTGATACCATTTGGTATAAAGCCTATGTGGTGTTAGCAGACGACAACAGTCCTCAACCGCTCAGCAAAATACTCTATGTAGAATTGCTGAACGAACAGGGCTATCTGATGGAGCGTCAGCATCTGATTATTGACAAGAACGGTCAGGCAAATGGACAATTTGCCTTAGCCGACTCTGTATTTGCTGGTTTCTATGAGATACGTGCCTATACGAAATGGATGCTGAACTTTGGTTTTGACTATACTCGTCCGTGGTTTTCTAAAACAGGAGTGACAGGGAGTTATAGTGGCACCATCCTTTCCATGTCTGAGTTGATTTGGAATCGTCAGCAGACATTGTCGGAATATTTGTACAAAATCGGATATACTAATTTCAGCCGATTAGTGAAGTCTTTTGAGTATCAGACAAAAGAGAAAAAGGGTGTGCCGCTCCAAGAACAACTGGAAAACATAAAGCGTAATATGTTCCAGAATGATGACGAACACAACATATTCGTCTCGATTGATCCACAAGGTATGCGCAAAAACTATCGTGAATATCATCATCTGTTTTCACGAGTGATTCCTGTCTATAACCGACCGGACTCAGCTGAGAATTATATGCGTAAACTCATACCGAAGAAGGTAACAGCAGGTGACTATGACATCAAATGGAAAACTCCTGAGTTTGATGTGAAGTTCTATCCAGAGGGTGGCTATCTGCTTGAGGGAGAGGAGTGTCGTGTGGCATGGGAGGCAATGAACGAACAGTTGGAGCGTATGAACGTACGAGGAGTGTTGCTGGAGAATGGAGAACCCATCGATTCCCTCCTTCCTTTCTATGCAGGAAGAGGTGTGTTTACGCTCAAACCGGCGCATGGGAAGAAATATAAAGCGCGGTTTGTGTTTGAAGAACATAGGTTCGATTTTGATTTGCCGAAAGCAGAACCGGAAGGTGTGAGACTATGGGTTGAGCAAGACGAAGAGGGCGTGTACTTTAACGTGGCTCGTTCGTTCAAGACACCAAGAAAGCTGAGTTTGAATGTGTATTGTCGAGGTAAAAGAGAAGCACTCTCTCAGCTTCCACCTGAAGGTGAAGCAGTTGTTGCCATTCCTATTGATGACTTGAATGAGGGTGTGAATCAAGCCGTTGTGGTCGACTCGGTAGGGAATGTGTATGCCGATCGTCTGTTTTTCATCAACAAGCTATACGAATCACAAGCAAGAGTAGATGTGATAGGTGCAAACAATCATCGTTACGCACCATTGGAGAAGGTTCGTATAAATCTGATTGCGACAGATGCACACAAACGTCCGCTGAAACATCAGACATTCTCGGTTGCTGTGCGTGATGCCGACCAGCTAGATGCTTCGTTTGCTTCGGGCAATATCATGACAAACTTACTGCTGGAGTCAGACCTCAAAGGTTTTGTAGAGAATCCCGACTACTATTTTGAAGCCGACGATGAACTTCACAGGCAAGCGCTTGACATCTTGATGTTGGTACAAGGGTGGCGGCGCTATGATTGGCGGTTTGTGGAGAATCCGGAGTACTTCAACATAGATTACATGCCTGAGCAGAAAATGGTCATATACGGTCATGCTCTTCCACTCCGTAAAAACATGTTCAGTAAAGACAGGCGTAAACTACAGATTACTTGTTCGCTGATTAACGATAAAGGAGAGATGATACCAGAGATACCTTATCTCTATCGAGGTGTAACAGAAGCTGATTCCGGTGGCTATTTCCAGTTCGCCTATGAGCCGTTCTACGGAAAAGCAAAACTGCAGTTGCGTGCGAAGTATGTGAAAAAGTTGGAAAAGAAAAACTACGACTTCATTACACACGACCCAGAGATATTCATTCGTAAGCAGTACTTTTTCCCAATAGCACTGAAGGAGTATTCGTGGTACGAAACCCATGTGCCCGAAATCATCAAAAGCAATAAACTGACTTGGGAAGAACGACAAGCACAAATCTATCGTTCGGAGTGGATTCCGCAGGTGAACATCAAACAGAAAAAGCGTGTACACTTACAACTGCAGAAAGATCGTCCTGTTGCACAAATTGACATTCACGACTTCATTAACAACTTGTGGGATTTGGGCTACTATGATGCTTTCAACAAACTTGATGGTCGCTATATCTCACTGGGAGGGCTGCTGGATCATGTTAGCGAATATGTGAGATTGCAATACGAACTGTCGGAAAATAACTATGAGATAGGAGAAAAGTATTACAATTGGTCGACAATCGCTAGCAACTATACTTCTGGTACAAGCAATGATGCAATATTTAAACCCGACATGGAAAATGAACGCATGGAGACTTATTCATTTATGGACCACATGAAGCGAATCGACATCGTTAGCGATGCTCCTCGTCGTCCTACATCGTTTGAGCATGTCCATCAGGACAAGGTAATGCGGCTCTCTACACCTAACATCCAAACAAATATCACATCCAGTAATTGGAATAATTCAAACGGCATGTCTGGAGGAATACCTGTCGGAATTGATTCGTACATCAATATTGTTTCCGCTCCCGACAGTTTGCCGTATATAACGTTTGGTAGAGATTATAATTTCCAGGGATTCAGCAAGCCTATTGAATTTTACAATCCCGACTACAGCAAGGCAAAACTGCCTGATGTCAAAGACTATCGACGAACTTTGTATTGGAACCCGAACGTAATGACAGATAACTACGGACAGGTGTCGATTGAGTTCTATAACAGTTCGACTTGCACTTCTGTAGATGTGGCGGCAGAGGGGATTACACGCTACGGGGAGTTTCTGGTTGGGGAAAAGGATATGAAGTAATAGGTTTTTATGATTGATGACGGGGTTTTATTCATTTTTTCGCTATTGACTTTTCTCTATTCACTTTTTTTTGCTAATTTTGCAGGCGATAATGATAACTGAAAAATGATGAAAGAAGAGAAACGACCTTTGATACTGATTTCGAACGATGACGGGTATGATGTGAAGGGCATCAATGTGCTGGTTGACATCGCTCGTGAGTATGGTGATGTGGTGGTGGTTGCTCCCGATGGTGCACGATCGGGTGCTGCCCTCTCTGTGACGTTCCAGCGTGTGCTGACCGTGAAATGTGTCAAGGACGAACCTGGGCTGAGAGTGTATGCTTGCAACGGGTCGCCGTGCGATTGTGTGAAGATAGGGTTGTCGGAGTTCTGCGACCGGAAGCCCGACTTGGTGATGGGGGGTATCAACCATGGTGATAACTCGGCGGTCAACGTGCACTACTCGGGTACGATGGGTGTGGTGATTGAGGGGTGTCTGAAGGGTATCCCTTCGATTGGTTTCTCTCATTGTTCGCACAACATGGATACGGACTTCACGCCGATGATTCCGTATATGCGTAGGGTGATTGAGCATGTGCTGAAGAAGGGACTGCCTAATGGGGTGTGCCTGAATGTGAATGCTCCGGATGTGCCTGAGTATCGTGGGATGAAAGTGTGCCGAATGGGGCAAGGGGTATGGACGAAGGAACTGGAGGCGAGAATCAGTCCGCGTGGCTATAGGTATTATTGGTTGGTGGGTGAGTTCAAGAGTGCTGACAAACCTGATGACAACTCGGACTGGAATGGGTTGCATGAGGGGTATGTGACGGTTACGCCTACGAAAATCGACATCACTGCTTATGAGGTGATGGAGGAGCTGAAAAAGACCCTCCCCCTTGCCCCTCCCTCTATGGAGGGGAGTGGGAACTAAGAGTTGAGAGTTAAGAGTTAAAAGTTAAGAGTTAAAAGTTAAAAGTTGAGAGTGAAGAGTGAAGAGTTAAAGGTGTCATACGCCCCCGCCCTAAAGGGCACCCCCTCTATCTTAGAGGGGGAGCTGTGGGTGGAATAGCGAAATAAGCTGCTCCCCTAAGATAGGGGAGCTGTCACAGAGTGACTGAGGAGTATGACAACAATGGTCAAGAGTCAATGGTCAAGAGTCAATGGTCAATGGTAAACAGTAAACTATCAAATAGAGTTTAGGGTATCATGAGATATTATCTGATAGTTGGTGAGGCTTCGGGTGACTTACATGCGTCGAACCTGATGAAGGCATTGCAGTCGGAGGACGGTGATGCTGAATTCCGTTTCTATGGTGGTGACCTGATGCGAAGTGTGGGGGGTACGCTCGTGAAACACTATAAAGAGATGGCTTACATGGGTTTCGTGCCTGTGATGATGCACTTACGCACGATATTGAGGAACATGAGGGTGTGTAAGCGTGACATTATGGATTGGAAACCTGATGTGCTGATATTGGTGGATTACCCTGGATTCAACCTCGACATCGCTAAATATGTTCGTAGCCACTCGGATATACCTATTTATTATTATATATCGCCAAAGATATGGGCTTGGAAGGAGTACCGCATCAAGAACATACGAAGGGATGTTGATGAGTTGTTCTCCATTCTGCCTTTCGAGGTGGAGTTTTATGAGCGTCACCACTATCCTATTCACTATGTGGGGAATCCGTGTGTAGATGCTGTGGAGGCCTTCAAGGCAAGTGATGAGGGTGCAGAGACCGATGAGGCGTTCCGTAGGGCTTATGGGTTGAGCGACCAACCCATCATTGCCATTCTTGCGGGTAGCCGACGTCAGGAAATCAAGGATAATCTGCGGGTGATGATGAAGACTGCTCAGCGGTTCAACAGTCATCAGTTTGTGATTGCTGGAGTGCCGACCATTGAGGAAGCTTACTACAGGAAGTATATTCCACAGGAGATGGATGTGAAGATTGTCGTAAACAGCACCTATCGGTTATTACGACATGCTGAGGCAGCCTTGGTGACTTCGGGTACAGCCACCTTGGAGACCGCTCTCTTCGATGTGCCTCAGGTGGTGTGCTACTATACTTCGTGTGGACGGATGGTGAATTGGCTGCGTAAGCTCATCCTGAAGGTGAAGTATATCTCGCTGGTGAACCTCGTTGTGAATCGCGAAATCGTGAAGGAACTGATTGGGGAGCAGATGAATGTGGATAGGTTGGAAGCCGAACTGAGGCAGATTGTCGAAGGGGGAGCCAACAGGTCGCAGATGCTTGCCGACTATGCAGAGATGCGCGAGCGGTTAGGTGGCTCGGGGGCATCACAACGTGCGGCTCGCCAGATAGTTGCTCACCTGATTGGTTAAGTCGATATAGTCCTGAACAGACAGCTGTTCGGGACGTTTGTTGAAGATGGGGTCGTCGAGCAAAGGGGCATCCTTTCCGACAATCTGTTTCATCCCATTACGCATCATCTTGCGCCTCATGGTGAATACGGTCTTGACGATTCGCTTGAAGAGTTTCTCGTCGCATCCTAACGATTCGCGACCATTGCGTTTCATGCAGATCACAGCGCTCTTCACCTTCGGAGGTGGGTTGAACACATTCTCGTGTACGGTGAAAAGGTATTCTACATCGTACCAAGCCTGAATGAACACGCTCAGCACGCCGTAGGTCTTCCCGCCTGGTGAGGCAGCCATACGCTCAGCAACCTCCTTCTGAATCATCCCTGTGCAGCAGGGTATGAGATTTTTCTCATCGAGCATCTTGAAGAATATCTGACTCGATATGTTGTAGGGATAGTTGCCTGTCAGCACAAACGGTTGTCCGTCGAACACGGTCGTGAGATCCATCTTCAGGAAATCGGCTTCGATGATGTGGTCGCCGAGTTCTGGGAAGTGGGTATGAAGGTAGGGTACAGACTCGCGGTCGATTTCAACCACTTTGAGTAGCCGTCCCTTCTTCAGCAGAAACTGAGTGAGCACACCGGTTCCAGGTCCTACTTCGAGAATCGGGATGTCGGGGCAAGCGTCAACCGTGTCGGCAATACGACTTGCGACGGACAAATCGGTCAAGAAATGTTGCCCAAGAAACTTTTTTGGCTTAACTTTTGTATTTTCTTCCCACATCATAGCCGCTTATTCACTTTTTATTCATAAATTTGCACTACAAAGATAAGAATTATTTATGAATCAGGGATTACGATTCCTTTTTTTTAGATGAAACGTGCGTAAAATATTAACAAACATACTGAATATTCTATTACCGCTGATACTTGGTGTTGGAATCTTGTATTGGATGTATCGTGAGTTTGACTTTGAACGAGTGCAAGATGCATTGCTCCACGAAGTCAATTGGTGGTGGATGGGTTTCTCGCTGATTTTCGGTGTAACGGCTCAGGTGTTTCGAGGTCTTCGATGGAAACAGACCCTCGAACCGATGGGTGAATATCCCAAGACGATGAACTGCATCCATGCTGTCTTTATCTCCTATACGACGAGCTTGGTTGTGCCCCGCTCGGGTGAGGTGGTACGCTGTGGGGTGTTGAGCAGATACGACGGAACCTCTTTCCCCAAAGCTGTAGGTACTGTGGTGACAGAGCGAGTAATTGATACCGTGCTGCTTGTCGTGATGGCACTCGTTGTGTTCTTGCTCCAGATTGATAATTTCATCCGATTCTTCGACGAGACAGGAACCAGTTTCACTGGATGGTTGCAGACCTTCACCACAACAGGATATATTGTCACCGCTGCCTGTTTGATTGTGACGGTATTGTTCTTGTGGTATTTCATCCGTAAGGCTACCATCTTTGCTAAACTGAAGAAAATCATCAATGACGTCAAGGATGGAATCTTCTCCCTGACCAAAGTGAGGAACAAAGGACTGTTTACGTTCTACACCTTCGCCATCTGGGGTAGCTATTTCCTGCATTTCTACATCACCTTCTTCTGTTTCCCCTTTACAGCCTCTCTGGGCATCATGACAGCCTTGCTGGCATTTGTGGTAGGCGGTTTTGCTGTGATTGTGCCTACTCCCAACGGTATGGGTTCGTGGCACTTTGCCGTGAAGACGGTGTTGCTGTTAGCGGGTGTTCAAGTGGCAGCAGATGCAGAGACCTTCGTGCTGATTGTTCACGCAATTCAGACCGGACTATTGCCCATTATGGGTATGTATTCGGCTATTTGTCTGATGAAGCAGAAACCCTTTGAGAGCTTTAATCCGAACAAGCAGAACAAGCCTAATAAGCCATTCGGACCTTTTGGGGGAAACCGATCCGACAGACCTTTCCCGTTTAATATTAATCAACCTAAATAAAATCAAATCGTTATGACAATCTTAGATTTAAAACCACAAAATGTATGGCGTTGTTTTCACGCTTTGACACAGATTCCACGTCCGTCAGGACACACGAAACAAGTAGCAGACTTTCTGGTAGAATTCGGAAAGAAGAACGGAGCAGATGCATTTATTGATAATGCAGGCAACGTAGTAATGCGCGTAGCAGCTACACCAGGTTATGAGAACCGTGAAATTGCCATTCTGCAAGCCCACATGGATATGGTACCACAGAAGACCAAGGAGAGTAACCACAACTTCGAAACCGACCCCATCGAGACTTGGATTGATGGTGATTGGCTTCGTGCAAAGGACACCACACTCGGAGCAGATGACGGTATGGGAGTAGCTGCAGCAATGGCTGTTGTTGAAGATAAGACGCTCGAACACGGACCGCTTGAGGTGCTCATTACTCGCGATGAAGAGACCGGTATGTATGGAGCTTTCGAACTGGCACCAGATACACTCAAGGGTAAGTATCTGCTGAATCTCGATAGCGAGACAGAAGGGGAGATTACAATTGGATGTGCAGGTGGACTTGACGTAGTATGTACGATGGAATATCAGGAAATGGACATCAATCCTGAAGGAATGGTTGCATACGACATCGCAATCAAAGGATTGCTAGGTGGACACTCAGGATTGGAAATCAATCAGGGACGTGCAAATGCCAACAAACTGATGGCTCGTGTGCTCTTTGCTACTGTCAATACAGGGTTGGCTCATCTGTGTTCTTGGCATGGAGGAAACATGCGCAACGCAATTCCACGTGACGGAGAGGCTGTTGTAGTTGTTCCTAAGGTGAAAGAGGCAGAGTTCAAGGATATGGTGTCGAAGTGCGCAGAAACTTTCTGCCGCGAATTCGGAGACATCGAGAAAGAAGGCATTAAGTTGACTGCTACTCCTTGTGACGTTCCTGCAAAGGCAATCCCTGAAGAGGTGCAGACCAACCTCATCAACGCTGTTCTGGCAGCTCAGAATGGTGTGATGCGTAACATACCGACGATTCCAGAAATCGTGGAGACATCCAGCAACCTGGCAATCATCAACATCGCTGACGGTAAGGCAGAAATCGACCTCTTGGCACGAAGCAGTCAGGACAGCATGAAGCTTTATCTCTGCAACGGTCTGAAAGCTTGCTTCTCGATGGCAGGCATGAATGTGGCGTTCCAGGGTGGTTACAGCGGTTGGCTTCCCAACACGAAGAGTCCACTCGTAGCAGCGATGTCGGATGTGTACGAAAAGATGTACGGCAAGCGTCCTGAGATACTTGTTTGTCATGCAGGACTTGAGTGCGGAATCATCGGACCGAAGTACCCAGAGATGGATATGGCTTCGTTCGGACCTACACTCCTCTCGCCCCACACTCCAAGCGAGCGTTGCTACATCCCAAGTGTCGGTAAATTCTACGACTTTGTGACTGAGTTGCTGAAGAATATCCCTGTAAAGAAATAAAGTAATAAGGAATAGAAGGGAATTCCCTTCAAAGCAAGTACCAAGTGGCAAAGAAAAACTTAAAACTCTATTACTCAATACGCGAGGTGTCAGAGCTTCTGAACGTATCAGAATCTCTGCTTCGCTATTGGGAGAAGGAATTCCCCTCCATCCATCCCAAGAAAGTGGGACGGGGCATCCGCCAATACTCAAAGGACGACATAGAGGCGATACGAGTCGTGTATCATTTCGTCAAGGAACGAGGAATGACGCTCTCAGGAGCGCGTGAGGCGATGAAGCGCGAGAAGGGTAATCCCAACAAGAAAACAGAGCTGATTGACCGCTTGAGGGCTATTCGCGATGAGTTGCAGGCCATCAATCGGGAACTGAACTACTTGGAATAATCGAAAAGAAAAAAGCCATTTCAAAACCCATACAGGTTAAGAAATGGCTTTACTTTTGCAATGACTGAATTACTCAGCTGCTTCTGCTGGTGCATCCATAGCATCGAGCACCTCTGCTTCAGCTGCAGCTTCTGCCTCAGCTGCAGCGTCTTCTGCAGTCTCTGCTGCCTTTGCAGCTTCCTTAGCCTTGTCGGCCTTCTTCTGAGCTGCGATTTCAGCAAGAGCATCCTTTGATTCCTGATCAGGAACTACCTCGAATGGAACTTCTACAGTAACTTCGCGATGCAACTGAATCTGAGCAGTGTACTGACCCAAAGCCTTTACGCCCTTAGTGAGCACCTTCTTTGGATCGAGCTCAATACCAGCCTTAGCAAGTGCTTCAGCAATCTGAGCAGGACCAACAGAACCATAGATAGCCTGTCCGTCTGAAACCTTAGCTTCAATTGTAAGGTGAACACCTTCGAACTGCTTAGCAGCCTCTTCGGCATCAGCCTTAATCTTAGCCAACTTGTGAGCACGCTGCTTCAATTCCTCGTTGAGAGCCTTGATAGCCTTGTCTGTAGCAAGTACAGCCAAACGCTGAGGAAGAAGATAATTGCGACCATATCCGTCCTTCACGGTGAGGACTTCGTCCTTGTAGCCTAAGCCCTGGACATCTTTCTTCAATATAATTTTCATTGTCTTTCCTCCTTTTAATTATTTCAACAAGTCTGTTACGAATGGAAGCAAAGCAAGGTGACGAGCACGCTTAACAGCCTGTGCCACACGACGCTGATACTTCAGTGAGTTTCCAGTGATACGACGAGGAAGAATCTTTCCCTGTTCGTTGAGGAACTTCTTCAAGAACTCTGAGTCTTTGTAGTCGATATACTTGATACCGCTCTTCTTGAAACGACAATACTTTTTCTTCTTGACGTCAACTGCCTGAGGAGTCAAAAAGCGTACTTCTGATGTAGTCTGTGTAGCCATAATTATGCCTCCTTCTTTAAGTTACGACGCTTCTCAGCATACTGAGCTGCGTACTTTTCGTTCTTGACTGTGAGATAGCGGAGCACGCGTTCGTCACGGCGCATCTGCAACTCAAATTTTTCGATCACTGTAGGTTCTGCCTTGAACTCAATCATGGCATAGAATCCTGTTGACTTCTTCTCAATGTTGTAGGCAAGCTTCTTGAGACCCCAATTCTCTACATTGATAATCTCAGCACCCTGATCAGTGAGATAAGTCTGATACTTTTCTACCGCTTCCTTTATCTGCTGATCAGATAAAACGGGAGTTAAAATGAAAACGGTTTCGTACTGATTCATAAATTTTGAAATTAATTAAATTGTTTTGTTTTGACTTCAGCCAATCGTATTTTGGCGTAAAGCGGCTGCAAAGGTACGAAAAAAATGCGGATAAACAATCTAAACCTCGTCTTTTTTTCAAAAAAACAACAGATTCTGTAAAATAATTGCAGATAAATGGTGGTTGTGTCGATTTTTTTTACTTACTTTGCAGAGCAAAATGCAAAAAGGCTAATAATCATAAAACAAATATACAATGGGAAAAGACATTAAAAATTACTTAGGTGCAATCTTAGCTTTAGTTGGTGCAATACTGATGATTCTTGCAACATTCGTTCCTGCTATGGCAGACTTGTGCGATCAGAACTGGTACACAGCAGGTAGTTTCGTACTTATCATTGGTGGCATCATTGCGCATGTAGTCATCAACAAATACTTCAGCGAAGAAGCAAAGATCAACTAAGCTCTGTGAGGCATCAAGAGGAAATGCAGGATTCGAGGATCCTGCATTTTTTGTTTTCTTTCAGAGGGATTTCCCGCATAGTTTAGGAATTTGCAACATTCAGTTTAGGCAAAATCCTTTTGTTATGCCACGAGAAATGCCGTACTTTGCACCGTGAACAAAAAACAAAATGTTTAACTCATAAAAGAAAGGAGACAAGATTATGAAGAAAATGATGATTCTGGCAGTGATGATGGTCATGACTATCTCGGCCGCAGCAATGAGCTACAAAATGGCAAAGAACGAGGCTCTGTTCCTGAGCGACAAGATGGCTTACGAACTGAACCTGACACCTGCCCAGTACGAAGCAGTCTATGAAATCAATCTGGACTACCTGATGAGTGTTGACTCTCCTTCAGATGCATACGGCAGATGGTGGAAGCGTCGCAACACAGACCTTCAATATGTATTGACTGTCCATCAGTATAATAAATACTTAGGTGTTCAGTACTTCTATCGCCCAATCAGCTGGAAGTCCAATCGCTTGACATTCCATGTGTACAACCAATACACCAACAGGAACCACTTCTACAAAGATCGTCCGAAGGTGTATGCAAACTACAAGGGAGGCAACAATCGCAAGGCTGATCGCTTCTATGCTGACAAGTACTTAAACGTACATGTTGCAGCCCCAACAACTCCTCATCACAACACGACGGTTGTCAATAGG
This sequence comes from uncultured Bacteroidales bacterium, assembly GCA_902785075.1. GTDB lineage: Bacteria > Bacteroidota > Bacteroidia > Bacteroidales > Bacteroidaceae > Colivivens. The sequence continues at coordinate 13,878 of CACZXN010000040.1, forward strand.
GGAAATGCCCACAACAATGGCCGCCCAGCAAACAACCGCCCAACTGTAAGAACTGCGCAAAACAACTATAACCCAAGAGTCATCGTAGGTCGCAGGTAAAAGTTTATATTCGATGACGCACCCCTCCACCCGTTGGAGGGGTTTTATTTTACTTCTTACTAATAAGGTTATTCAATACAATAGCGCACAGCTTTCACCGTGCGCTATTATTAAGTGTTTTGCTCGTCTCTTTGAGAGGGGAGAAGGGAAGGTGTTACTTCACATATACCTTCATACCATCAACGATGTTGATACCCTTATGGAGAGAGTTGATTCGTTGTCCTTGTAGGTTATAAATCCCTCCATCTGACTTTTCTTTCTTTTCGCTGTTCAGTTCTTGGATGCCTGTCCCTATTAACCCTATCCAGTAGTCTTTGCCTGCTTCGGTCGGCAAGTCGTATTCATAGACTTTCTTAACAGAGGCCTTGGGGGCTGTACCTATTGACTTAGAAACAAGTGGATCTTTTACTGTGGCTGGTGCAAACAGGGGGTTAGGACAAGGTCCTGAAGCTGGTATCAGTCCTTCGCCTTCAAGTTGTACATAAGACCGCAGACGGATGATGCCTCCGATGGTGGAGTGTATCTTGGCTGTAGTGAGCTTGGCTTTTTCCCAATTCATATCGACCACGAATCCGCCTCGTGCTCTGAGTCCGCTAACGCTGCCTGACGTCCAATTGGTTGGGATAGCAGGGAGCAGGTGAACGGCTCCATCGTGGCTCTGCAGCATCATCTCAGCGATTCCTGCTGTGGCTCCGAAGTTGCCGTCAATCTGGAAGGGGGGATGTGCATCGAAGAGGTTGGGGAAAGTACGCCCGTTGGGGTACTGACCTGTTGCGTCTTCGGATGGGAGCAACTTGAGCATGTTCTTCAAGATAGTGAAGGCATGTGCTCCATTCAGCATACGAGCCCAGAAGCAGATTTTCCATCCTAAACTCCATCCTGTTGCCTCGTCCCCTCGTTGGGTAAGTGTGGTTTGTGCCGCAGCAAAGAGTTCTGGATGTGTGTAGGGGCTAATCTGATTGGAAGGGTATAGTCCATAGAGATGAGAGATATGTCGATGTTGGTTGTTTGGATCGTCACCATCGATGAGCCACTCTTGCAACTGCTTGTATTTGCCTATCTGCATAGGAGGTAATTGGGCAATTGCTTCAAGCAAAGTGTCCTGATAGGCTTCATCTACTCCCAATATCTGGGCTGCATGGAGGGTATTGGAAAGGGCGTCGAACGCAATTTGATTGTCCATCGTACAGCCTGCTGTGATAGGAGTCGATTTGCCTGAAGGTCCTTGCTCAGGACTGACGGAAGGCACGACCACAAGCCAGTTGTTGTACTTAGGATGTGGTTGCATGTAGTCGAGGTAGAAGTCGGCTGTGCCTCGGATGACAGGATACCATTCAGCAAGAAAATCCTTATCGCCTGTGTAGAGGTAGTGTTGCCAAAGGTGGGTGGCGAGCCAAGCTCCTCCATTGGGATACATACCCCAGAAGGCTCCGTCGACAGGTCCTGCGATACGCCACAGGTCGGTATTGTGATGAGCTACCCATCCGTCGCAACCATACATCTGACGGGCAGTAATAGCACCTGTCTCACTGAGGTCGCGAATCATGTCGAATAGTGGTCCATTGGTTTCCTGCAAGTTGCATACTTCGGCAGGCCAGTAGTTCATTTCTGCATTGATATTGATGGTGTATTTGCTATCCCAGGGAGCATCACGCTTATCGTTCCACACTCCTTGCAGGTTGGCGGGTTGGCCACCAGGTTGAGATGAAGAAATGAGCAGATAGCGTCCATAATTAAATAGGAGTGCCACCATACCGTAGTCGGCGCTACCGCTGAAAGCATTGAGACGCTTGTCGGTCGGTAGGTCTTTATTCTTGGTGGAAGGTAGTGAGAGGTGTACACGGTTGTATTGTGCCTGATAGGCTTGGATATGCCGCAGAAGCAATTCGTCGTAACTATATTGCATCGCATTGGTCAAAGTGGCTTCATTACGTTTCGTGGCGCTTCCCTTTACATCGTTGTACTTGCGATAGTTGGTCGCAGCTGAGATATAGATATTGGCATAGGAGCCTTTGACAACTCGGATGCCACGTATATTGTTCGATGTATAACCGACCACACGTCCGTCGCTTTCTACATAATACGAACATTCTGCTTTCAATGCAGACGAAATTCCCTCATGAGCAACACCGCTGATGGTCATTTTCACGTTGTTGGTTTTTCCTGTATAGGTAGTGGTGAAATCGCATGCGTGGGTGATGGTGAAACTGAGGGAGTCGCCATCCGACTGGATGCGATACACAATGATGCTATCGGCCAATGAAGCAAAAGCTGTGCGGGTGTAATGAGAAGAATCAGCAGTAAATGTCTCTGTTGCAACAGCTGTACGTAGATCTAATTCGCGATAATAGTCGTGAACAACTGCTGCCTTGTAACTGGTGAAGTTGAATTTCAAACTGCCAAGACTTAGGTAACGCTGTCCGTGCGGACCTTTGACAAACTGCTGGTTGATAATTGTCTCAGCCTCGCTTTCCTTTCCATTGAAGATAAGATTGCGCACTTGGTCGAGGTAGTTGATAGAAGTCTTACTGTTATTGTTATGCGGACCTCCACTCCAGAACGTCTCTTCGTTGAGTTGGAGTTGGGCTGTTGTCTTACCACCATAGACCATACCCCCAAGGCGTGAGTTGCCAATGGGAAGTGCTTCAAGCCAGATAGAAGCCGGCTTATCGTACCACAAGCGCTCAGTATTGTCGTCTTGAGCCCAGATTGACAACGTTACAAGCGCAAGTAATGTAGTTAATAGAATGCGTTTCATCGTACAAGTACCTTTTTACCGTTGATGATGTAGATGCCTTTCTTTGGACCAACTGAGTTTAGTGTTTTGCCTGTCAGGTCATAGATTTGTGATGTGGTATTTGGGTTGTTCGAATCTATGTCCTCAATGCCGTCAGGTAGGTTTTCGATGAATTGCCAGCTGTCAAACTGGACGTTTGTTGCTTCGGTAAATACAAAGTAGACAGTTCTGGTTCCTGCAAATTTGGTGGAATCGAGATCCATTGTGAAGTCTGTGAATGTTGTTGATGAGAATTCCATGCTTGCAGCTGCTGTTGTTGTTCTGTTTGTCAGGCGTATTTCCAGTTTACCTGTACCTTTTGCTGTGAATGTGAATGACTTGGCTCCGTTTGTTCCGAATCCTACTCTTCGGACCGAAGTCCATGAACCGGCAGCCATCTTGACGTAAAGATTCGAAGAGGCATCATTGCCAAGTGTGTTCTTTGAAGTTACGTTTTTGATGTTTTTAAAGTCATCGTACATCACACCGCCTGCAGATGCCATAGTCTCAGCCTGTTGAAGTTCGTATGGGTTCAGGTTTTTGATTTGTGTGACGCCTGTTCGGTTAAGTGTGACAGGACTGATAGTTGCAGTTGATTCGTTGACGGTAGCTTTGTTTACGCAGATAGAGCGGTAATCGCCAGCGCTTGAATTGACTGCACCTCCCTGTTTCATAGCATCTAGCAAGACGCTTCCGTGGTCATGATAGATGTGATAGTAGTTACCTTGGAATTTCTGGAGGTGTGAGTGGTTATTGCCTGAGACTCCTGGTCCGTAATAGTTTTTGTATGTCCATGAGTCGGGTTCCAAAGGATTATCGCTTACCATATAGCACATGGTACCTCCTCCTGGCATGTTTGATTTGATGTTATGTTCGCTTTTGTATGTGTTCCATTCGGATTGGTTACGCGACCAATGGGAACAGTAGGTAAAGACGTACTTGCCGTTGATAACGTTTAGTTCATTTGCCTCGAAGTGATAGGGTGCAGGTATCGTAACGGCCGCACCGTCGAGAGCTGTCATTGAGGGTTTTAGTTTGGCAATACGGGTGTTGTCGGGAAGGAGTGCTCCCTTTTCGTTAAGTCCTCCGAATGCAATCCACCCTGTTCCGTTTTCATCGACGACGACTCCTGGGTCGAAATTGGCTGATGTGCCTTGTGGGAAGGCTCCTGGGGTTTCGTAATGAATCATTAATTGGTTGAGGGGTGATGACCAAGGTCCTATGGGTGAGTAGGCTTTCAAGACTCCTACACCATGGCTGCTGTTACAGAAGTAGAGGAAAAATTCGTCTCTTCCGGCTTCTGTCGTACGCCATGTGACTGATGGTGCCCATGAAACTCCAAAGCTTTTGTACCACGGGTTTGAGATCCAGGAACTACAGATTTTCTTTGTGTCGATAGTGCCATGAAAGGTCCAGTTGACCATGTCGTCGGTAGAGAAAACGACGATTGATTTAATATTACCGTAGGAGTTATCGCCTTTTTTCCCGTTGGCTATAAATTCCTGATGATCGTTTGTCCCGTAAACGTACAAACGTCCGTTATATTCGAGTGCTGTCGGATCGGCACAAAACACACTTGCACTGATTGGGTTACCGTTTGATGCTCCTTTGTAGTCAGGAGCTACTACCTGTGCCGATAATGTGAATGGGAAGAAAAGCATCAGCGTAAACGCTGCGTTTCGTAAAGGGTGATTAGATACATTTTTGTACATTGCTCGAGTTGTTTAAATGATTGTTGCTGCAAAGGTACGAAAAAAAATGCATAAATGTATAATGTATAATGTATAAATAATCTGTTTTTCGCTTGATTGTTTCAAAATCATAAAGATTATTGTTTGTTTTTATAAGGTATTCGAAAAAAAAACACGAAATTTGCAGTCGAAATTACAACCCAACTAATATTACTAATATGAGAAGAAACTTTTTGTTTTTACTGTTGCTCACCCTATTTGCTACTCAAGGGTTTGCACAGAACAAGACTTTTGGTAACACACCTCCACTCCATGTGGATGGTAAACACTTGAAGGATGCCAACGGAAATATCGTACGTCTGCATGGTGTGATGGATACTCCGAGTGCTTGGTTCAACAACGGCCGCTGGGGCTGGGATTACAACGATGCTGGTCGTCAGCGCTGTATCGACTATTTCAAGAAACTGTTTGACGGAATGGCTAACCCAGAGCTTGGTACCTATTGTAATGCGTTCCGTCTGCATCTCGAGCCTGCATGGACCAACGACAATAGTGTGCAATACAGCTATGTGGACGAGGACGGTAATACTGTGAAAGCAGGAAAGACAGGTGATGGTGAAGCAAATATCGAGCACTTCAGCAAGACACGTCTCAATACCTATTTGCGTACCCTTTATACCAAAATAGCCCAGGAGGCGATAGCTCGAGGTCTGTATGTCATCATGCGTCCGCCTGGCGTATGTCCTGGAACCATTGAGGTAGGTGGCGCTTACCAACACTATCTGATGGATGTATGGGACCTTGTGTCGAAAAATGATACTGTGCTCAAGTATTCAGGACAGATTTCAATCGAGCTTGCCAACGAGCCGATTACTGTTCATGATGCCAACGGAAAAAGCAGCCCGAATGCGCTGCACGACTTCTTCCAGCCTATCGTCGATAAGATTCGTGCCAACGGATTCACAGGTATCATCTGGGGAGTCGGAACGGGTTATCAGTCGGGCTATGAGGGCTATGCTACCTATCCGCTTGAGAGCTATAATATTGGCTATGCTGTTCATGTTTACACAGGATGGTATGGACAAGAGGATAAGAATGCAAATGCACAGACGTTCATCAATAACTTCAAACGTCAGGTGCCAGTCGTCGAGACCAATCCTATTGTGGTGACTGAGATTGACTGGAGTCCACAGAACACCAATGATATCGACCACGTAAACGAAATGGGTCAGAACGTCTATAAGAACTTCGGCACTTGGGCTACAGGCTCAACGTCGAAGTGGGGCAAAGCTTGGAAGGCTGTACACGACTATTATGGTAACATCGGTATGACGCTGACTGGTACAAGCGACTTCTTCGATATCGACAAGTGGATTGTCAATAATAGTCTCACCTACAATACGTGGAAAAACAACAAGAACCGTGTACTCGAACCTGCGTTCAAGGACAAGATGTTGGCTGCGGGCTATAATGACACCTATGAGGCTTGTAGTGGTGCATGCTTCGAATGGTACAAGGACTGGAATACGGATACTCGCCCATATATGGCTTACACCCATCAGTGGACGGGCGACTTGGGCAACAACAAGTTTATCAATCCGGTCATCAATGGCGACTTCCCCGATATCGACCTCATTCGTGTGGATGATACCTATTATATGGTTAGTACTACGATGTTCTATATGCCAGGTGCTACTATCCTGAAATCAAAGGACCTTGTCAATTGGGAATATTGTGCGAACCCATTGCTGCAGATTGTTGACAACGATGCATACAATCTGCTGAAAGGCAAGCACCACTATTCACAAGGTATGTGGGCATCTTCTCTCAATTATCATGCAGGTAAGTTCTACCTCTACTTCCCTTGCTCAACTTGGTCATCCGATTCACGAAGCATCCTCTTGACGGCATCTAATCCGGAAGGCAAATGGGATGTTACCTTGCTTCCTGAGGGCTATCACGATCCAGGTTGGCTATTCGACGATGGACCTAAAGGTGACGGTTACCTTTATGTAGCATGCGGCATCGGGGATATCTGGGTGAATAAGTTTAATGCAAAAACGCTTGCAAAGATTTCCAGCACAAAGGTGATTACCGTAGGCAACGGATGCGAGGGTAGCCATATGTATCACATTGGTGACTACTATTACATCTATGCTACCTATGGAGGTACGGAAGGTAGTCAGACCACTTTCCGTTCGAAGAACCCAATGGGACCTTATGAGGAATATGTAGGTCCTACAACTTCATCCAACCCAAAGGGAAGAACGTTTGCAGGTCAGAAGATTCATCAGGGTGCTTTGGTTGAAACCCAAACAGGCGAATGGTGGACCATGTTGTTCCGCGATGCAGGAGCAATCGGACGTATCCCTTACCTCGAACCAGTAAAATGGGTCGACGGATGGCCAATTGTAGGAAACAACGGTCGTGATGTCAGTGAAGGCGGAAAAGCATACCCAAAACCAAATGTGGGCAAAACCTATCCGCGTACCTATCTCCCTACAAACGACACATTCACCGATGCTACACTCGGTATGCAATGGGAATGGAATCACAACCCCGACAACAGCAGATGGAGCCTGCTTGAACATCCAGGATGCCTGCGTCTGTACACTGCTACTGTTACCGATTCGCTTCAGTGGGCACGTAACAGCCTCAGTCAGCGTATCCTCGGATACGACCCTGTAGGCAAGAGTACGTCAAAGTACTATAACTCACTCGGAACCATCAAGATGATTACCACAAACATGTTGGAGGGCGATATAGCTGGCATTGCTGTGTTCCAGGAACCTTATGCACTCATCGGCGTAAAAGTCACAGATGGAAAGAAGAGACTCTACTTCATGCAGCAGAACAGTTTGCACGGAACTCAGCAGAAGCAGAATGGAGCAGAAATCGAATCTGACACTATCTATCTGCGTGCATCCGTCAATTTCGGAACCAATAAAGCGAATTTCTACTATAGCTACGACAACCAGAAATACACCAAGTTCGGAGGTGAAATGAATATGGGCTACACGCTCGGTGTGTTTGTAGGAAACCGATTCTTCCTCTACAACTACGCTACGAAGCAGTTAGGTGGCTCAGTCGATATCGACTGGTTCTCAACTGAACCTAACTACAGCGAAGAAGGTTACTTCGGTCCTGGTGTGCTGCATACGTTCAGTGAGGAAGACCTCGCAGTAAGCGATCTCGCTATGTCAAAGACTGACTATTGCGTTACTCCTGGTAGTTCGCATCAGATTAATATCACCTGCACCTCGCTTTCAGGCCTCCAAACCAACGTAGCTTCGTCTTGCACTTATCAGTTTGCTGACCCAACTATCGCACGTATGGTAGGCGGAAACATCATTGGAATTGCTGAGGGAGAGACCGAAGTCACAGCAATCTACACCGATCCACTCGGCAACAGTCGCGAGGTAACCTTCGCCGTCAAGGTTTCTTACTTCCCACTCACAACTGATGCATTCAACCCATCTATCATCGGTTCAGGCACATTTACAGAACGTACAGGTGGACTTAAGACCGAAAAGGATGGCTTTGGAGGATGGCTCTATACCAACGGAGTTGACTTCTCCGACTACAACTATCTTGTTGTCAAGCTCTTACGAGCATCGTCTTCTAAGCCAACTTTCCGCATCTACGATAGCAATAACAACAACTCCGACTACTACACTATCGACATGAAGAGCCCGACCACCTCAGTAGCTATCGACCTCCAGAATCTTGTTACTCCTAAGGGACGAGTGATGAGCCCATCGAAGATCTACAAGGTCGGATTCTCAACCAATGGTTCTAGTGTGTTATACATCAAAGAAGTGTTCCTCAGTATGGACGGAGTCACACCAGCTCTGGGCATCGAAGAACTGAACATTGAAAAGACGGAAAAGCCAGACAGAGGTATTTATAACCTGCAAGGACAGCGAATCAACTCCCTCCAAAAGGGTATCAACATCGTTGATGGTAAAAAGATAATGGTAAGATGATTTTAGTGAAAGAGTGGTGAGCAATCGCCACTCTGGTGGAAGACAACTAATTAAAAGTTCCCCTTATCTTAGGGGGGCTTTTTTTTGTGACAAGTGCCAGGGGGAGTGGGTCAATGGTGGAGGAATTTGTAAGAGGAGTCTGTCTACTTACAAGGGTGTGTGTTGTATCAGTATGTCAAAGATCGCGCAAGCCGAACACAGAGCGAAAGCTCGCTTTAGGCTTTGTTGAGGCGCTGCCGATTTTCGCGGTAAC
>CACZXN010000041.1 GCA_902785075.1 uncultured Bacteroidales bacterium
ACCTACATCACGATGACCCTTAACACCTACCATACCCTTAGAAGTAGCAAATGCCATAAACTCATCCTGCAACTCCTGATACTCTGGCTTAAGAACGAAGGTGATGTTCATGAGTGAACGGCTGTCTTCCTGAGCTGTCCCTACGAAGAGACGATTGCGGTCGATTTCGTTGTAAACGATTTCTGCACGTTCCTTTGCCAGCTTCTCCATAGCAGCAACACCGCCATGAGCCTTGATGTAACGAAGGTTCATCAGTGCGCAGTAGATAGGAACTACTGGAGGAGTGTTGAACATAGAACCTTTCTTTACGTGGGTCTGGTAGTTGAGCATGGTTGGAATAGGGCGAGAAACCTTGCCCAAAGCATCTTCCTTAACAATAACGAATGTAACACCTGCCATTGAGAGGTTCTTCTGAGCACCACCATAGATAAGAGCATACTTGCTGACATCCAGTGGACGTGAGAAAATATCAGATGACATATCGGCAATCAATGGAATTGGAGAGTCGAGATCCTCACGAAGCTCAGTTCCGTAGATTGTATTGTTGGTTGTGATGTGCAGATAGTCAGCATCTGTTGGAATCTCGAAATTACGAGGAATGTAGGTAAAGTTCTTGTCGGCAGAAGAAGCAACTTCAACGACTTCTCCGAACAACTTAGCTTCTTTCTCTGCTTTTGTAGCCCATACACCAGTATTCAGATATGCAGCTTTTTTCTCAAGGAAATTGTATGGAACCATACAGAACTCAAGACTTGCACCACCACCGAGGAACAGAACGGAGTAGCCCTCTGGGATGTTAAGGAGTTCTTTGAATAGTGCAACAGCCTCGTCGACTACAGGCTGAAAATCTTTTGCACGGTGACTGATTTCCATTAATGAAAGACCTGAACCATTAAAGTCCAAGCACGCTGCTGCTGTTGCTTCAATAACTTCACGTGGAAGAATTGATGGACCAGCATTGAAATTGTACTTTTTCATTGTTTGTCTTTTTTGTATTTAGTGAGAATTATATATACTCTTTTTAACCTTAAAAAACGGCAAAAAAAAAATGCCGTCGAGAAATCAACGGCAAAATTAAGCATTTATATTGAATTGGCAAAGCCTATTTGCAAAAACTAATCACTTTCAGTGATAATTCGTCCGAATATGTTTTATTTGTTTATCTTGATTTGTAAAATAGTGGATGTTGAACCTGCATAACGACTACTTGCCGAAAGCTTAAATTGTGCAGGTGATTTGGAAGGTTTTGACTTGCAGAAAGCTTTTGCTTTGTAGCGGATACATTCGCCTGCTGCAATCTTTACACTATTGGATGGCGAAACGGCAAAGTACTTGTCACCATCAAGAGCTTCTATCTTCAGTTCTACGTCATCAACAGCATTTCTGGAAGTATTTGTCACTTCGTAGATGATGTTAATGGTTTCGTTTCTGTTGATGCGTCCGTCGCCATCTTCGTCCTGATAAGTTACGTTGCCGATAGTGAGGAAACTATAAGAGTTACTACCTCCTTGGATTTGACCTGCATAGTTGCTATTATCACGGTTTGTGTAACCCTCGTTACCTCCTCCGCCAATCTGATAACCAGGATTGAAGTCTTCTTGGTAGCGGTTATTGTTGCGCACATTGTCGCGTCGCCCAGAACTAACAACCCTATTGTTATTACTGTCCTTTGTGATTGCATTACCGATAGCTGCACCTGCTACTGTGCCGACAATAGTTCCTAGCATGGCTTTACCTGGACCTTCGTGCCGACTGGTTGACATCCAACCCAGTGCTTCACCGATGACTCCTCCGATTTCTGCACCAGCCATTGTACCCATATAGTTACGCGAAGATGAGATGTCACAACTCATCACGGTGCTACTACCTATCAAGGCGAGACAAACGATGTAAATCCAATTTCTTTTCATAATAGTATGCTTTTTATTGTTGACGCTGCAAAGGTAATTGTTTCTGATGAAATGCGCATGGGGAAAAGTTCTATTTCCTGTAGGCATTTCTCTATTTTAGCCAATCACAAACTTGTTGGATACGCTGGTTGAGAGGTAAGGAAGTGTCGAGCCAGTTGATATGTATTCCTCGTTTCTCCATCCCTCTGAACCACGTCATCTGGCGTTTTGCAAACTGATGGATGGCAATCTCGAGTAAGTCGTGCATTTCCTCGTAGGTCATCTCGCCCAGCACATATAGGGTGAGGTATTTGTATTCAAGTCCGTAGCGAATGAGACGGTCGCTGCTGATTCCTTCATCGAGCAGGCGGCGCACTTCATCCACCATGCCTGCTTCGAGTCTTTGGTCGAGCCGTTGACTGATTTTCTCGCGCCTCAGGTTGCGGTCGATAGATAGCCCTACAACCAAACTGTTGAGCTTCTGACACTTGCGCCCGTCGAACTCATAGTTTCTCAATACGCTTTCGATATATAGCCCTGTGCCTCCGCAGAGAATTGGCAGTTTGCCTCGTGACTTGATATCATTATAGGTTTCATGGAAGTCATGCTGAAAACGATAGACACTATAGGTGGTACCTGGTTCTGCAATATCAATCAAATAATAAGGTATATGTTGACCGTTTATTTCATAGTCTTCAAGGTCTTTACCTGTTCCTATATCCATCCGACGATAAACCTGACGACTGTCAGCACTGATGATTTCTCCATCGAGTTCGTAAGCCATCCTTGCAGCAAAACTGGTTTTGCCACAAGCTGTTGGTCCGGTTATGGTCAGTAGGTCGTACATCTTTGATTATCTCTCATCGAGCACTTCCTCTTCTTCTTCATTAGAATAGTTGGAGAAGAGTAGTTCGATTTCACGAGACTTTGCTTTTGCTATCCATTCTTCAGGAATGAATTTCCAGTGGTTCATCGGGGCAGGGTAGATGTCTTTCTGCTCACGGATAAATTCCATGAGATAATAGCGGATGTCGTGCTCGGTGGTTGATACGATTCTTGATTCAATCTCTTCCTTCGTTAGTCCTGCTCCTTTCGTTAATAATTCACCACCTCCGTTAGCGCGATAAGCTGTCATTGCACAAGTGTAGAGTTTGTCGGGGTCGAACGGTGAGCCATCGGTCATATGTTTGATAATGATACGTTGGCCATCCTCTTCACGTACATCCACATCGTAACAAATACCAGCTGCTGAGTCGAAGTTGAAGATGAAGTTCTTGAATCCTATACGGTTTGGATTGCTTTTCATCGGGCATGTCTGCAATAACGCATCATCTTCACTGGTCATCCGATTGATCCATGCAGCATAGCTCATTTCCAAATAGTTCTTTATTTCCCTTCCATATAGCTTCACGACATATAACTTGTCTTCGAAGCGGTAGATATTAAAGAGGTCGCTCATCTTTACACAACCTGCTTTGATGATGGCATTGAAGAAGAGGGGAGCAGCAAATGAGATGTCTGCATTACTCACTTTCAGTTGCAGCTGTTGTATAAGGTCAATGTATGAAGATGAGCCGAAGTATGCATCTACAATTCTCAGGTCACCATGAAACTCTCCCAATTGTTCTGCTGCGTAGTGACTAACATGTTGATAGTCCTTGAAGAAATGGTTGCGGAAGGTCTGGCTGTGCTGGTTTCTGACGGTTCCTATGTAGTGGAGTTTACTTCGGAGAGTATGTCCGATAACTCTTTTCTCCGCATCAAGGGTGAACTCGATATTGATTTGCGCAACATTGTGTGCATAGCTGCCAGGATTGATACAAAGCACTTGCTTGCCAGAAGGGTTTTCTACCATCTCAATGTTGCTTGCATGATCATGTCCGTATAGAATCAGGTCAAATCCGTCGACCGATGATGCAGTCTCTCTTGTGGCATTCTCGCGATACTCCTCGGTGATGATGCCTTCATCCATTCCCGAATGGAGCAATCCGATAATAAAGTCCGGCGATTCTTCTTCTTTTACCTTCTGAACCCATTTCTTTGCGCTTTCCTTGATATCTTCGAAATGCAAGTCGTTCCACACCGCTTTAGGAATCCAGTGTGGGATGGCCGGTGTGATAAATCCGATGACTGCAATCTTCACACCGCTGCGATAGAGCATAGTGTAGGGCTGGAAGTATGGCATACCTGTGTTGATGTCGATTGCGTTTGCTCCTAGGATTGGATAGTTGCAGTCCTCGATAAACTTATCGAACACAGGGTGCCCGGTCTCTAAATCGTGATTACCAATAACAGCTACATCGTAGCCGATAAAATTGCAGAAGTCGGCCACACGGTGACTTTTGCTTTGGCTGATGAAATTAAAATAATACGAAGTGGGTTCGCCTTGTAGCATATCACCACCGTCAATCAGTATCGTACTGCCAGGTCTCCGCTGGCATTCCTGGGCGACATAGGCGTAAACTCTTTGCAAGCTGCCTTTGCCCCAGCGTGTATGTCTGAAATCGAATGGGAAATAGTTGCCATGAACGTCACTTGTAAAAATGATTCTAACTTTCCGTTTTTCTTCTTCCATTAAAAGTTTATTTGGTGACAAAGTTACCACAAATATGCAACAATTCCAAATTTCTCATCATATTTTCAACAATCTGTATTGTCTTTTTGGCAGATTTGGCGTTTTTGGCACTATTTTTGCCGTCAAGAAAAGCGAAATAAAAGAAAAACAATATGGCAAAATTCATTGATTATTATAAGATTCTCGGTGTTCCTAAAGACATCCCACAGAAAGACATTAAGGCTGCTTATCGTAAACGAAGCAAGCAGTTCCATCCTGACCTTCATCCCGATGATCCGAAGGCGAAGGCAAAGTTTCAATTGCTCAATGAAGCTTATGAGGTGTTGAATGACCCTGATAAGCGTGCTCGGTACGACCAATATGGAGAGAATTGGGACAAGATGAATGGAGCGGGTGGCTTTGGCGGTCAGACTGGTGGAGACCCATTTGGTGGTGGGTATAATCCGTTTGGTGGAGGCGGCAATCCGTTTGGCAGTGATGGTCAGGGCGGTTTCGAGTTCAATTTCGGTAGTGGCGGTTTCTCTGATTTCTTCTCGCAGTTGTTTGGTGAGGGAATGCGTGGTGCCACAGGAGCTAGCGGATTTGGTGGAGCATCGGGCTTCGGATCTGCTGGCCGGCATCGTTCAGCTCCGATGGAGTCACAGGCTACAATAGATGTAGATATGTATACCGCTATCCTTGGAGGTGATGTTATTATTCAGTCTGCATCGGAGAAACTGAAACTGAAGCTGAAGCCAGGAACACAGCCTGGTACGAAAATGCGTCTTAAGGGAAAAGGGCAGGGCGGTGCTGACTTGATTCTGACCATCAATGTGAAACTTCCAACGAACCTGTCAGACCGTCAGCGTTCATTGCTCATTGAGATGCGGCAGTCATAATGACCATTCATAGAGCGAATCTTGCTTAGGAGAAGAAGGGTTTATGCTACAAGAAAAAAAAGGATGTGGGTACATCCTTTTTTAGTTTAGTTTCCTTTTCCTTGCCTCTTCAAGGCTGAGCAGTTGAGGCTGGTTTTGTTCGTAGCTCTCTCGTAGTTCTGCCTGATGGGTTTGCAATTGTTCAATGTATCTGTCCTTGTCGTTTGGATCGAGTAGGTGCTGAGCCGCCACAACGTTTTGTGCAGCATCTTTCATCCATACCACAGGGCCGTCGTACTCGATTGCAATCTTCAGAGCCGTATGCATGTCGCTTGTAGTTGCTCCACCAATCATGAGCGGAACGGATATGCCTGCTTCGCGGAGAGCGTGAGCTGTATTGACCATCTCAGTGAGCGATGGGGTGATCAATCCTGAAAGACCGATGATTTCTGCTTTTATCTCTTTGGCTTTTTTTACGATGTCTTCTGCTGATACCATCACGCCCATATCGACAATTTCGTAGCCGTTACATCCCATCACCACGCCTACAATATTCTTTCCAATGTCGTGCACATCGCCTTTCACAGTAGCAAGGAGTACCACATGATGGGTACTATTGTCGGTTGCATCAGCATGATGTGAGTCGAAATACGGCTGAAGGATATTGACAGCTTGCTTCATGGTGCGAGCTGTTTTGACCACTTGTGGAAGGAACATTTTACCTTCACCGAATAGTTCGCCAACTTTGTTCATCGCCTCCATTAGTGGTCCCTCAATCACTTTCACAGCCGTTTCCTGCTTCTTGAGTTCGTCAAGAACAATCGTTTCAAGGTTTTCCGTCATTCCCTTCATAATCATGTCGCCGAGTGTATAGGCTGTGTGTGTGGAGGTTGTTTCGGTATTGTTTTGTGTGTTCTGATTTTGTGCAATCAAAATCAAGCGCTCGGTTGCATCATCTCTGCGATTCAACAATACGTCGTCGATGGCTGTTAGGAGTTCTTCGTCAATGTCGGCATAAGTCACCTTGGATGCTGGATTGACGATTGCCATATCCATTCCGTACTGTATATTATGATAGAGGAACACGGCATGCATGGCTTCACGCAGATAGTTGTTGCCGCGGAATGAAAACGAAAGGTTGCTGACTCCTCCACTCACATGAGCATGAGGCAGGTTTTTCTTAATCCATTCTGTGGCACGTATGAAGTCTAGCGCGTAGTTATTATGAGCTTCGATTCCTGTACCGACAGCCAGAACACATGGGTCGAAGATAATGTCGAAAGGATTGAAACCGATAGAAAGGAGGAGGTCGTAAGCTCTGCGACACACACTAATCTTCTTTTCAAAAGTGGTAGCCTGTCCTTCTTCGTCGAACGCCATGACTACGAGTGCGGCTCCAAGTCGTTTCACTTCGCGTGCCTTATTGAGGAAAGTTGCTTCGCCTTCCTTCAGAGAGAGTGAGTTGACGATGCTCTTTCCTTGGATACACTTTAGTCCTGCAGTGATAACATCCCAGTCAGATGAGTCTATCATTAGTGGTACTTTGGCGATATCTGGGTCGGACATCATGAGGTTGACGAAATGTGTCATCTCTGCTTTTGCATCGAGGAGCCCGTCGTCCATATTGATGTCGAGCACCATCGCTCCGTCTTCCACTTGCTTGCGTGTAATTTGCAGTGCTTCGTCGTAGTTCTTCTCATTGATAAGACGTAGAAATTTGCGTGAGCCTGCCACGTTACAACGTTCGCCAATATTGATGAAGTGTACTTCGGGCGTGAGACGGAGGGGTTCAAGTCCTGCGAGTGCAAATGTGTCAGCATGTAAAGATTTCTCTGTGATGTCAGGACGGAGTGTCTTGTCTGCGTTGGTTATACAGTCAGAAAGGGCGCGGATGAAGTCTGGTGTCGTACCGCAACAGCCTCCGACGATGTTGACCAACCCTTCGTTCACAAACTCCATCACCTGAGAAGCAAATTCTGCTGATGTCTGATCGTAGGTACCCATTGCATTCGGCAGTCCTGCATTAGGATGACAACTGATATAATATGGGGTATGGGAAGCCAACTCACGCAGGAATGGTTTGAGGTCTTTTGCTCCAAACGAACAATTGAGTCCAACCGACAAGATGTCTGCATGTGCAATAGAAATGAGGAAGGCTTCGATGGTTTGCCCGGATAAGGTGCGGCCAGCTTTGTCTGATACGGTCATAGAGAGCATCAATTCAACCTTTCTTCCAACTGCTTTCATTGCTTCTTCTGCGGCATAAATAGCTGCTTTTGCATTGAGCGTATCGAAGATGGTTTCTATTAGAAGTGCGTCAACTCCTGCTTCAATCATAGCAGTCATTTGTTCCTTGTAGGCCTCAGCAAGTTGGTCGAAGGTAATATCTCGACGAGCCGGATCGTTTACGTCTGGACTCATGGAACAGGTGCGGTTTGTCGGTCCGACACTACCTGCAACAAATCGTGGTTTATCTGGATTGACTTTTGTAAACTCATCGGCAAGTTGACGTGCAATTCTGACTCCTTCCGAGTTGAGTTCACGAATCTTGTCTTCACAATGATATTCTGCTTGTGATATCCGCTGAGACGAGAATGTGTTTGTTGACAAGATGTCGGCTCCAGCCTCTAGGTATTGACGATGTACCTCCCGAACCACTTCGGGGTGTGTCAAGTTTAGTTGGTCGAAGTTTCCCTTGAAACCTTGTCGTTGGAGCATGGTGCCCATTGCTCCGTCGAGTATTAATATGTTGTGTTTTATTGCTTCGTGAAGTGTCATGAGATTATTTGAACCTTATAGGACTTGTGGTGTTGTTAATGCTTCATGGCGCGGTCCATCTCGCGTCGGTCTTCTTTCTCTTTAAGCGTTTGCCGCTTGTCGAATGTTTTCTTTCCTTTTGCCAAAGCAATGTCGAGTTTGGCCAACCCTTTCTCGTTAATGAAGAGTCGGGTAGGGACAATGGTAAACCCTGGGTTCTTTGAGTCGGCCTCCAGATTTCGCATCTCTTTTTTGTTGAGCAGCAACTTACGTTCGCGCCGTTCAGCGTGGTTGTTGTACGAGCCTTGCAGATAGGTCGATATATTCATGTTCTTAACCCATAGCTCGCCATGAATGAAATAGCAGTAGCTATCTACCAAGCTTGCTTTACCCATACGGATAGACTTGATTTCCGTACCAGTAAGGACGATACCTGCTGTGAAGATATCAATAAATTCGTAGTCGAACGAAGCTCGCTTGTTCTTTATGTTGATGCGTTGTGACTTTGGGTTGTTTTTCTTTGCCATGTTTGTTGATTAATAATCATTTGTTGAAACTCTGTGCGGCAAACGGCAGACTTGTGCGCAGAGCAGTATTCCAGTAATCCCATCCATGGTTTCCGTTGCGTACTCTGAGTTCGCATGCAATGCGCTTGCCACGCATGAGACGATGGAACTCTTCGTTTTGGTCAAGCAGGAAATCGTCGTCTCCGCAGTCGACGAACCAACGAACTGTCTTCAGTTGGTTTACTACTTCTGCCGAAGCATTTCGGACATAATCGATAGCAGAGTTGTCGTGAACGGCTTTAGATACCGCTGTTTGATGGTCATTAGGGTTCACTTGTGTGTCCTGAGATGTGAGCCATGCACTCATTGCATAGCATGAGGAGAAAAGGTCTGGATGGCGCTGAGCATAGACCGTGCATCCTCCTCCTCCCATGGAAAGACCGCTCACAGCTCGGTTTGCCTTATCACCTATGATGCGGTATTTCTTTTCGAACGTGGGCATGAGTTCTTGGTAGAAAAAATCATGATAGGCCCATCCGTCCATATTGAAATATCCATTCCAGTCAACACGTGTATTGGGTCCTCCTGCGTTAGGCATGATAATAATCATGGGACATACTTCGCCTTTTGAAATCATTTCGTCAGCTACTTTGTCTAAGTGCCCTTTATCTACCCATGCACGATATGTATCTGTCAGACCGTGAAGAAGGTAGAGGACAGGATATTTTTTTTGTGGTTGACGGTCGAACTCTTCTGGAAGATAGATGTTGACTTTTACGGTTGCTTTCAGTACGTTGCTTTTGATGCTGTCGGTAATGACTCGACTCCATGATGCAACTGAAATGGCTAATAGTGCCATTAGGATGATTGTTCTTTTCATAAGTGACAGTTTATTAAGAGGTTAGTGATAAATAATGATTAGCGATTTGTGGAGTTACCTCTTCCTCATAGTCGTCAAGATACTCGTCGCCGTATTCGTTTAAGGCTTCGAACTGCTCATATTGTGCCATAAATTCGTCCTCTGTCTTATCGGCTTCCAACTCTTCTCTGTGAGCCTTATATTCGTGTGATACATCGAACAGGAATTGACCGAACTTCTTCATTCCCCATTCTTTCTTGAGAAGCATAGGGAAGGGGCCGAGCAATACATAGGGCCCGTAACCGTTTTGTATGAGCTGTATGAATCCGCCTTCCATCACTTCGTCGCGCAGATAGCGATAAGCTAAGAGACAATGCTCATTCAGCGAAAGCATGTCCATGTTGCTTTCGTTCAATTGGCCACCTATTCGGGAAATGATTTCGTCTGTGACCGAGTTGAGGTATGTTACAGATTCGTCGTAGGTCATATTGATTATTGTCTTTCTTTTATCCAACCGTTTCTATAGGCAAACAGCAGTTTCTTAAGGTCTTGTACTTTTGCCTGCAATAGTTTACCTTTATCTGTGTCTTTTACATACATGCGGTTCTGACTCATTTCAACAATCTGAGTAGTACTTCGAATGTCTTCGCCTCGTCGAATAGCTTCTTGGGCAGATTCGAATGGCTGATGCTGAACGAGTTCCAAACCTCTGGAGTGGTAGGTGAGGGTGTAACCTGCAATACCTGTCTTGGGTTGGTAGGCTTTCGAGAATCCTCCGTCTATTACAAGATGCTTTCCGTTTGCCTTTATCGGGGTTTCTCCCTTGAGGGTTCGTACAGGAACGTGACCGTTAATGATGTGACGATGTGTACCTTCTACCTTGAAGTTGTCGAGTATCATGTCCATCACTTCTTCGTTGTCGCTATATCTGTAATAATATCCTTTCTTCTCAGTGTAGGTCGATTCGTCGGCAATGAAATAGCGTTCGAAGGTCGTCATGCGGTCTTTGTCGAACAACGGGCTGTTCTTTCCACACCAAAGGTACCAAAGGAAGTCGATAGCGAATTGTCGCTTATCTCCTTTCACATCATGGTTGAATGCGGCGAGTACCAATCGTCCCGTCTTTTTCATCAGCTCTATGCCCTTATAGGTTTTTCCTTGTATCTCGACTTCTTTCAGCGATCCGTCTTTATTCAGAGGAACAGAAGCATGGAACAACAGGTTCGAGTTGGTGATTGCATACATCGCTCCGTGTGACAGCAGACAATTGATGTGGCTTCTGAGTTTTTCGCTGGCAGAGAACGAGTGTACCAGTTTGTCCATCAGTTCCTGTTCGTCCTTACTCAAATCATAAGGATGTTCTGGATCCAAGGTCGGCAAGTTCGTATCCATCAAAGGATATACTTTTCCTCCCAATGTGATTGTCCCGTCCTGTTTATTAATAAGGTGGAGCAGATTCCTATCCTGCATCTCGAACTCTGGTCTTCGATTAATGATGCGCGCCTCCTCCTTGAATTGAATAATCGTGATGGCTTTGTGCATCATCGCCATCAGTTTTTCCGTTTGTTTATCTTCTTCGCTTTCACGGCGAAGGTGCACCACCTTGAATTGCTCGCAAGGGTCGTCTTTGTAGGTGTACATCGCAAAGGTGGCGAGCGGAAGCAGATTGATTCCGTAGCCGTCCTCAAGGGTACTTAGGTTTCCATATCGAAGTGTCATACGCAACACGTTGCAGATACAAGCCCTGTTGCCTGCTGCTGCTCCAAACCAATCTATATCATGATTTCCCCACACGATGTCGAAATGGTGGTAGTTCATCAATGTGTCCATGATGAGATGTGCACCAGGACCTCGGTCGAAGATGTCCCCAAGAAGATGAAGCCTATCAATAGCGAGACGTTGAATCAATCTGCACAGCTCGATAATGAATGCATCTGCACGGTCGGTTTCGATGATGGTTTCTACGATTTTGCTGTAGTATTCGTATTTTTTGTCGCTCTCGTCCCTTGGCGACTCATGCAAGAGTTCCTCGATAATGTAGTCGAACTGTTCAGGTAATGCTTTGCGTATCTTTGATCTTGTATATTTGCTCGACACTTCGCGGCAAACGAGGATAAGCTGGTGGAGGGTCGTGAGGTAGAAGTCGCTGAGGTCGCGGCCATGAGCCTTCGCCTTGATCAGCTGCAGCTTCTGCTCAGGATAGTAGATAAGCGTACACAACTCCTGGCTTTCACGCTTCGTAAGACTCTCGCCGAAAATCTCCTTCACTTTCCGCTTTACATAGCCCGAGGCATTACGCAGTACATGGTTGAAAGCATCGCTCTCACCGTGTGGGTCGCTGATGAAATGCTCTGTAGGCTTAGGCAAGTTTAATATTGCCTCAAGGTTGATGATTTCCGTGCAAGCATCTGCAATCGTGGGATACGACTGCGACAGCAACTGCAAGTAGCGCATGTCGTCCTTGATAGCTTCCTCTGTGAATATGATGTCCTTCGTTTTCATGCCTGTTCAGGTTTGAAATGCAAAGATACGAAATAATTCGCTATGCGCAAAATGCTACACCTCAATAAATACAAATATACTTGATTTGTGTTCATCATAAACGCAATTTTCATCATTCACAATTCATTAATCATCATTATTTGCAAAATACCCCTTTCCCCATTTCCACTAACCCTTAACCTTTAACCCTTAACCCTTAACCTTTTTTTCCGCCATTAGTGAATTATCGTTCTACCAAGTTTGGGAATTTAGAAAATTAGTATTTAGGGGTATAATATAAAAAATAATAAAAATAAGTTTTTATATCTACTACCCATAAACTGCATATCTAAATATCTAAACATCTAAACATCTAAACTCTGGCATCAAATAATCAGGGAATTATTTTCCCTTAAGGGGAATTTTTGTTACCCCTAGGGGCTGCAAAATTTTTCCCTAGGGGCTGCACGTTTTTCCCCCTAGGGGCTGCAAAATTTTAATGGTAAGCATTTGTGCCAACTCCTATATTATTGCCTCTTTTAATCATAACGCAATCAACGCATAGATATTTGAAGTGACCCCGAAAGTTTCCAAACCTTCGGGGTTTCTTTAATACTTGTCACATTGGAGGTGAGTACATTCTCTTTTCCAGAATCTTCTCCTACCAGATATCGATGATTTGGCCAGGTAACGTCAGCGAACGGTATTCTGCAAGCAAGCTATTAACGGTAGGTAGTAACGATTGCAACTGGTTGTAATCATTTGTCTTGATGGCCTCGCAAATCCTCTCGAACACAGATTCCAAATCCCGTTGGCGAAGTCCTCCACTATCATGTGTGACAGCAATCTTACTTTCAAACATGAAGGTGTAACCTGTCCCATCTAATTTCGTATGAATGGGATCCATATATGCCGCAGTATAGACAGCCAGACATGCTAACATACGAATGGAATCCGATACAGCCTTTTCTACCTCCATCACTTGTACTTTGAATTTTGGGCATTCATCAATATTGTAGTAGATGTTGATATCGCTCTCAAGCCGTTCCAGATAATACCTTTTTACTGATTTCGTGTTATAAGTCTGAATGCTCAGCCCATATTCTGTGGAGAAGGAAGGGTGGGCAATAAATACCATGTAATGATGGGGCGTGTGGTTGAATATCCAATCACCCTTTTTTACATAACGAGCGAATAGCTGGTTTGCCAAATTCCTGTTTTTTTCTGCTTTCGTATGCAGCCGTTTCGCTTTCGAACGATTGCCAAGACTGTCCTTTTCTATCAGATAGGCCTGATAATTCAGTTTGCTGGCTTTTGATTTTAATTTGCGGTATTTCTTAAGGTGATCGGTACTGTACCACTTGATGGCTTCCATGTTTCCTTCGTACTTGAATGCCTTCTCGACTTTTCGCATGTAAATGTCCTTTTCTGTATTAAAGGGTTCGGCATACGTCTGCAATCTTGACGTATGAGGCTGGGCTTGAAGACAACAATAGTTCCAGCTCAGCACGATTGAGATAATGATAAGTTTGTACATAATAAACAGTCTTTATTAGTTTCCGACTGCAAAATTAGGAAAAGAATAGATTTCTACCAAGAAAAATAGTTTACAAAAAATTTACATTTTCGGAAATTCGTCACTATATACGGACTTTCGTCACACAGCAGTTTACAAAAAATTTACAAATAGGCCATGTGGGGTAGTGTAGGGGGTGTTTACAGTGAAAGGATAAAGCGGTCCCAATCTTTAGCTGTTCCGCGTCCGTTGAATACCTTTTGCTGCATTCGTTGTCTGCTTTGAGTGATGTTGCTCTTACTTGTGGCAAGTAGGGTGGACATCATCGATGGGGGGATACCCATCTTAATCAATACGCAGATTCGGTATTCTTGTTCAGAGAAGTTATAAGATGCATATAGCTTTTCCCTGAAATTTGGAAACGTTTCTCCCAACCTTTCTTCAATCAGCATCCAATCCTTGGCTCTAAGCATAGCGCCCTCTTTATCGTGTGTCAACAATAGCTGGTCAAGGTCTTTATCGTAGAATTGACGTTTGGCTGCATTTAATGTGCCCATCTCTTCATAGAGCTTCTTTCTCTCGATGGCTTGTCTGCGAATACGAATAGCAAGCACAATTGCGATTGCAATAAGAATGGCAGCAAATATCCCAACAATTATTATGATTCTGTTACGCTTGTCGTTCTCAGTCATTAACTGGGTATTTCGATTCTTCAGCATGTCACTTCGAACCTGTTCGTTCAATCGTAACACTCGAACAATTGCCAACTTCTTCTTATCGCTATTTGCCGATGTGTCATTCTCCATCTCCATCCTGCTGATGTCCACGATTGTTTCAGCACACAAACGCATTCCTAACGTATCACTATCCTGCTGACAATAGAAACGAGCGAGATCTTCCATCTGCAAGGCTTCAGAGAACAATTCATTGTGAAGGTATATTAACCCCATTTGAGCATATATGCGGCTTTTGAGGTAAGCGGTTATATGAGTTGTGTCCTTCAGCAAAGCTTTGTTATACATCATGAGAGCACGCTCTCCGTTATGATTCTCTGACATAACACGTCCGGCATAGTAGTAAGTCTCCGCGAGAAAACCTTCCTCAGGATGCTCCTCGTAGTAATCAATGGCTAAACCAATCAGAGAATCTGTTTGGGATGATTCTTGTAAAAGTTTTCCTTTGTCCATCGCCTTCACCGTCAATAAAGAATGATAAGCCTTGAATGCGTCTGGGGCTTTTGTGTAGCCCGTTTGGTTTGCTAAGTTCTTTAGTGCGGATATTGCGCTATCAGGACTTGTTTCAACAAGCTCTTCCAACTGATACAAAGTGTCCATCTGATAGCTGTTAGTACAAGCTATCGTCAGTCCTAAGAGTAATATATAGCAGTATAATAGTCTTTTCATCTATTTGCAATTTCCTTAAGTTGCTAAAGGACGTGCAAATATACGAATTATTTCTGAAACCACAATATGAATCTATAGAAAAAGTATTATGTCTTGGTAAAATACAAATAAAAAAATGAACGCACATTCACATGTACGTCCACCCAAAAAAACAACAATTATAAAAAAGTTTACTACTTATTAATATCTAATACTTAATTATTCTTCTTTGTGTCAATCTTTCAGCACTAACCTCATCTCCGATTTTGGTTTTGCTGTTGTCCGCCAAACTGTGGAAACTGTCCGAATGGAGGAAACATACCTCTATTTGTGTTATTCCCGTTGTTTCCGTTGTTTCCGTTTCTGTTATTTGGCATTCCCTGCCAATTTCCTCTGTTTCCGTTGCTGTTGCTGTTTGGCATTCCTTGCCAGTTCCGTTGATTGTTCTGAGGGTAGTTTGGAACGAATCGCCTCAGGGCCTCCATACTGAATCTTGAAAGAGCTATTCTCACTTTGTGAATCTGTTTCCAAGAAAGAACATTATGAAACTTCTTGTAGTAAGTCTGTTCTATCTTTCGGCTCTCAATCTCAAGATTGATTGACTTTGTTATTATCTGCTCATAATCGGCTTCGGTCTTTGCGTTAAATCCCTTTGCCATTATTTGCTGAATCTGAGCGTTTACATCTCTTTGCTTATTCATCATTTCGTGCATCAACGGGAAGAATTTCTTACATTCTTCGTCGTTCAAACCTGCCTCGTTTTTTACAAACTCCTCAAGGCCGTGGTTGAAAGCCTCAGGAGAGAAGAACTGGCGTTGGTCTCTCTGCCCATTATTCTGCTGTGCATAGCATGTAGCTGTGAATGTGCACAAACAGATGATGATAGCGTAGATGCATTTTCTCATGGTAGTTGCAGTTTCAATTAAAATCCACTTCCAGATAGATAGTTATAAACATCGTTATAATCTACCATCGCATAGTTGAGTGCGTCTTCTTCGTAGGTATCTTCATACGCTACTTCAACTGTATTCATCTTGCTCATTAACTGAGAACTGTCGTCTTGGTTCGATTTGTTGAAGACATTCACACATACTAATGCTCCAACCATGCAAGCTGCTACCAAACCAGACCATTGCATCCAATGGCTCCTTCTCTTAGGAGCTATGCTAATGATTTTCGTTTCGTGTGCTGGTATATTATCCATTACCCTTGCCGTCAGGTTATCGAAATATCCCTCTGGAACGGTGAATGGGTTCTTTTTACCGCATCTGTCAATGATATGTTTTTCTTCTTTCATAGCAATTGATACTTATTTTCAACTATATGACTGCAAACAAATGGAAAGGTTTAATCTCTATTATTAAAATATTCTTCGATTTTTTTTACTGCTAAGTGAAAGGATGCTTTAAGCGCTCCTACACTTGTTCCTGTAATCTGTGACATCTCTTCGTATTTCATCTCTTCGAAGTATTTCATGTTGAATACTGCTTTCTGTTTGTCGGGAAGCGAGTTGATTGCTTCTTGCAACATTAGTTGAGTTTCGTCTCCATCAAAATAAGGATCGCTTTCGAGTGTTTCTGTCACCATTGAGTTGAGGTCGTCGATTGACAGTTGCTCGCGTTTGTGGTTCAGGAAGGTCAAACTTTCGTTATATGCTATTTTGTATAGCCATGTTGAGAGTTTAGATTCTCCTCTGAATGAAGAGATGTTTGTCCACGCCTTGATGAACGTATTTTGCAAAACGTCATCTGCATCTTCATGTTCAACGACTAATCGACGTATTTGCCAGTAAAGGGGTTGGCTATAGTGATTTACAATTTCCTCAAATGCCCTCGTTTGGGTTTTTGGATCTTGCAATCGTTTTAATGTCTCTTCTTCGTTGTACTTGCTCATCGTTGCATTGCGTCGAGATCATCTATAGTGTAAGCTTGTGAAGCTAAATGGTTTCTCTAAGTTTGTGAAAAGCGAACAAGAATACCGAGGATTCACATAGTTGTTATTTTAAATAACACTTTCTGGCAGTCTTGCCGACTTTCAGAATGTAGCAGCCTTTGGGGAGGTTTCCGAGTTCTATCGTTTTGTCTGCGCTGTCAATTTTTATAGTGCTGACCTTTACGCCGGCAAGGTTGTAAATCTCTAAAACCTGTTTCTCTGCGTTTTTGATGTGTATCGTGGATTCGTTGACAAGAATTGTCACTGCTTGCTGCTCTGTCTCAATAGGGGCTTTCTGCACATCTTGAGCCATCGCTACATGGCTGATGCCGAGCAGCATTGTAAGAGCTAATATAATGAATGCTTTTTTGTTCATACGCAGTGCAATATTTTACTTTTCGTGGCAAAATTACGATTACTTTTTGAATCTAGCAAATTTTTTGAGTACTTTTTTTCAACTTTCTTCTTAAAAGGTGCGTTTTTAACAGTTTTTTGTATTTTTTTGTTGTGGTTGCTGACAATTCTGCCTTATTATAAATAAATAAGGTGTACCTTGCGAGCACACCTTATCTTGTAGTATTTTTGACGATTCGAACTTATTCTTTCGTCATTTCTGCCTTCAATGCAGCGAGTGCATCGATATCACCAAGTGTGGTGCTGGCAGCTTTGTTCTGTATTGCAGGAGTTTCATCCTTCTTTGTCTTGCTTGCTTTCTTTGCTGCAGCAGCTTCTTTCTTTGCTGCCTTTGCTTCAGCACGCTGAACATCTTCGTAGATGCGGCTATGAGAAAGGATGATGCGCTTAGCGTCTTTGTTAAACTCGATTACCTTGAACTCAAGTGTCTCGCCGAGCTGAGCCTGGCTTCCGTCTTCCTTTACAAGGTGCTTTGGTGTAGCAAAACCTTCTACACCATGCTCGAGGCTAATAACTGCGCCTTTATCGAGGATTTCGATAATCTTTCCTTCGTGAACAGAATCCTGAGTGAAGATAGTTTCGAAGTTGTCCCATGGGTTCTCCTCAATCTGCTTGTGACCAAGGCTGAGACGACGGTTCTCCTTGTCGATATCGAGTACTTGTACTTCGATTTCTGCACCAATTTGTGTGAACTCTGATGGGTGCTTGATTTTCTTTGTCCAAGAGAGGTCAGAGATGTGAATCAATCCGTCCACGCCTTCTTCGATTTCTACGAATACACCGAAGTTGGTGAAGTTACGTACTTTTGCCATGTGGTTTGAACCAACAGGATATTTCTCTTCGATCTTCTCCCATGGATCTGGCTTGAGCTGCTTGATACCGAGTGACATCTTACGCTCGTCACGGTCGAGTGTGAGTACAACTGCCTCTACCTCGTCGCCTACCTTCATGAAGTCTTGTGCGCTGTGGAGGTGTGCACTCCAGCTCATTTCTGATACATGGATGAGTCCTTCAACACCTGGTGCAATTTCAATAAATGCTCCGTAGTCGGCCATAACGACAACCTTACCCTTTACTATATCACCTACCTTCAGGTTAGCATCGAGTGCATCCCATGGATGTGGAGTAAGTTGCTTGAGTCCGAGTGCTATGCGCTTCTTCTCTTCATCGAAGTCAAGGATAACTACATTGATCTTCTGGTCGAGTTCAACGACTTCCTTAGGATCGCTTACGCGGCCCCATGAGAGGTCTGTAATATGAATGAGACCGTCAACTCCACCAAGGTCGATGAATACGCCGTAAGATGTGATGTTCTTAACAACACCTTCAAGTATCTGGCCTTTCTCGAGCTTGCTGATAATCTCTTTCTTCTGAGCCTCGATCTCTGCTTCGATAAGTGCTTTGTGTGATACGACAACGTTCTTGAAGTCCTGATTGATTTTGACAATCTTGAATTCCATTGTCTTACCAACGAATGTATCATAGTCGTGGATAGGCTTCACGTCAATCTGGCTTCCAGGGAGGAATGCTTCAGTTCCGAGTATGTCAACAATCATACCACCCTTTGTGCGGCACTTGATGAATCCCTTAACGATTTCCTGGCTGTCGAATACTGCGTTTACGCGATCCCAAGAACGCTCTTGACGTGCTCTCTTATGTGAGAGGATGAGCTGACCTTTCTTGTCTTCCTGGTTTTCGATATAAACTTCTACCTTGTCACCTACAGCGAGGTCTGGATTGTAACGGAATTCGTTACGTGGGATGATTCCGTCTGATTTGTAGCCGATGTTTACAACCACTTCACGGTCGTTCATGGCGGTTACGGTTCCATCAACTACTTCATTGTCGTTGATGTTGTTCAAAGTGCCTTCGTAAGCCTTTGTTTCTTCAGCAATGTTTGCTGGGTTCTTTCCGTGTTCGAATGCTTCCCAATCGAAGTCTTCCAACGGTTTGATGTTCTTTGTTTCTGTCATAATTTAAAAATTGTTTTTTACTTTTGACATGTTAGACATTATGTTGAGTTATACGCGTATGTGTGCACATGACACGCAAATCGGCTGCAAAATTACAAAAAATCTCGGACATAGCGACTGACTCTGTCTGATTTTTTTTGTTAAAAATGCAGGAAACGAGGTAAATGTGCCTCATTTTTCATTTTTAGCAGCAATTATTTTGCGATTTTGCTTGTTTGTGGTTGCTAGCGTTCGTTTACTACGTTTTGCGGATTGTCTTGTACGAATGCCTTCACATTTTCTACGCAGATATCAATGAGACGTTGACGTGCTTCCTTTGTTGCCCAAGCGATATGTGGGGTCAGGAAACAGTTCTTCGCATTGAGTAGTGGGTTGCTTGCCTCGATGGGTTCGACGGATACGACATCTGCTCCAAATGCTGCAATGCGTCCTTGGTTGAGTGCTTCTGCAACGTCTGCTTCATTGACTACAGGACCTCGGCTGGTATTGATGAGGATTGCTGATGGTTTCATCAGGTTGAGGCGTTCACGATTCACTAGTCCTTTTGTCTCGTTGGTAAGCGGACAATGAAGGCTTAGAATGTCGCTCTCTTGAAATAGCTCATCGAGTGTGACTTTCGTCATTCCTTCGGGCAGTTGTGTCTTCGAGGTGTAGGCGATGACCTTCATGCCGAATGCTTGAGCGATACGAGCTGTAGCCATACCTGTGTTACCAAGTCCTACTATACCCATTGTCTTGCCTGCGAGTTCTGTGTGGGTGAAATCGTAGTAGCAGAAGTCTTTGTTGTTTGTCCATCTTCCCTTTGAGTTTTCTGTGGCATAATGGGCAACGCTGTTTGTGATGTTCAGGATGTGAGCCCACACCATTTGTGCAACACTATTGGTGCTATATGCGGGTATATTGGTGACGGTGATGCTTTGACGACTTGCTACTTCGAGGTCTACGACGTTGTATCCTGTTGCCAACACTCCAATGTAACTGAGGTGTGGCAGTTGGTTCAGGATTTCAGCATCGAGAACCACTTTGTTTGTCAACACGACTTCTGTGCCTTTACAGCGTTCCACAACTTGCTCAGGTAAGGTGCGGTCGTACACAATCAGTTCACCCATATCGTCTAATGGGTGCCAAGTCAGGTCGCCAGGATTGACAGTATATGCGTCAAGTATTACTATTTTCATTTCTTTTTTGTTACTTCCTCATTCCGATTGACTTTGTTTCGGACTCTACTCAAGGTTTCGGGTGCCATTCTGAGGTATGAGGCTACATATTTTAGCGGGGTTCGACGAACGATTTCGCTGTGTTCATGAAGCAGGTTTATGTAGCGTGTCAGCGGGTCTTTG
The DNA here is from genome assembly GCA_902785075.1 of uncultured Bacteroidales bacterium. Lineage (GTDB taxonomy): Bacteria > Bacteroidota > Bacteroidia > Bacteroidales > Bacteroidaceae > Colivivens. The sequence goes on from CACZXN010000041.1 coordinate 20,482, forward strand.
TCCAATTCGTGCAGTCTTGCTGTTTGCTTCAAAATATGTGATTCCAGTATTCTGCAGAAGAGTTCTTGGATTTCAGGCAATTTTACTGCTTGTTCTTTCAGTTCATCGTAATCCATCTCATAGATGATGGTAGGCTCGAGGGTTTGGATACAGAGTTCCGATTCTTGTCGGCCTATGGTACTTTCTGCGCAGAAAAGCATATCGCCTTCATGACAAATATCTTCCACGATGTCGAGTTCGTCATCGGGTTTGTATTGCCTGATCAGCCCTTTCGCTACGAATGCGATGGATGCAGATTGCTCGCCTTGTTCGAGGATAAATGTCCTGTGGCGGAATTTCTTTGGTTGCAGCAAAGCAGTTAGGGCGCTGAGAGCGTCGAAACTGAGTCGCATATCGTACATTCGTGCGATTTCGCGAGCTGCGTCTTTTGAGTTGTCGGCTATTAGTCTCATTGTGTTTGTGTGTTAAGTGTGTGTTGTGTATGAATTGTTTCAGTAGTTTCTTGCGCCAAATATCAAGCTTCCCACTCTAATCATTGTGCTGCCTTCTTCGATAGCAATCTTGTAGTCTTCGCTCATTCCCATCGATAGTTCTGTGAACGAGTCTTCGTGACAGAAATGCCGCACTTTCAGTTCCTCGTATAGTTGCTTCACGGTTTTGAACTCTTCATGTATCTGTTCCTGATTGTCGGTATTGGTGGCCATACACATCAAGCCGCGTATTCGTACATGATGGAGGCTCTTCCAATCTTCCTCATCTAACATCGTCCTAAGTTCATCAGGCAGGAATCCGAACTTCGTCTCTTCCTTTGCTACATGAACTTGCAGCAAGCAGTCAACGGTTCGGCTGGCTTTTTCTGCCTGTTTGTCGATTTCCTTTAGCAGTTTTAGGGTATCGACAGCGTGAATCATCGCAACGTAGGGTGCAATGTATTTCACTTTGTTTGTCTGCAGATGCCCGATGAAATGCCACTCGATATCTTTGGGCATCACGTCGTGTTTGGCATCCATTTCCTGAACATGACTCTCTCCGAAAATACGCTGTCCTGCATCGTATGCCTCACGTAGCATCTCTACAGGGTGGTATTTCGAAACTGCTACCAATTTCACCTTCGTATCCTTCAGTTCGTTGAGCAGTCGGTTCAGGTTTTCTTGCGTCGTCGTCATTATTCTTTCACTTCAAATGGGAACACGTCGAGCAACGGTGTTTCCTGTATCGATGCAATTTCGTAATCGGCCATTGTGCCCTTCATGCCTTCTACAAAACGGTCAAGTGCTCCGCGGAAGTTCGCTGCCTGTACCAGCATGTAGTTAGCTGTACGTTTCTCTGTTTGAGTCTTCTCGTCGAGGGTGATGAAGTTACACTTCACCTTGTACCATTTGTCTGCATCGTCAGCTTCATTGATGAATAGTTCACTAATCTTTGCGGGAGTGATATTCTTTATTTCTATCATGCCATTGAAAAATGGAGATACTTCTTTCGTGATTCTCGCTTCTGCATCGGTGAAACTCATTGCGTCCACCAGATACGATTCTGGCTTACTCTTCGTCATGCCATTCTCTGTAACTTTCTCACCAGTTACCTTACATTCAAACCAGTTTCCTAACATTTTTCTTTTCCTTTCTATGTTCTTAAAAAATCTGTGCAAAATTACGGAGTTTCGTCGAGATTACCAAATATTTTAAGAAGAAAGTACTAAAAAATGTTTTCCCACATGAGTGATGCAGTCATAGTGGTTGATTGAAAGGGTAGAAGTGTGCGATCGATTGCAGAATTCATACCAAATGGTGAGTGTTCCTAACCTCAAAAAATGCACCATAGGGAATGTCATTAATATAATAAGGTGAATACTACTTCACCTCGCCTTCACCTCGCCTTCACCTCGCCTTCACCTCGCAGTTAATTCCTAGGTAAGAAATCGATAATAATGACACATCTAATAAATGTATATGTTTCAGTTTAATTAAATAAAAGGCTTGTTTTCATGAGTTTTTTTGTGGCTTTTCGATAAAAATCGATTGAATTGTATTAAAAAAGGTTGTAATGCTACAACCATTTGGAAATAATTCGTATCTTTGTAGCGTAAATTAATATAGTGGAGTATGAAGTATCTGAATATTAAGAAGGCATTGGCAGCATGGCAAAATTTACAACCATTGTCTGAAAAAGACAGGGATAGACTTAGCCGTCGTTTCACTGTTTAATTACAATAGCAATCATATTGAAGGTAATACGCTGACTTATGGTCAGACGGAAATCTTATTGTTATTTGGTAAAGTAATTGGGGAGGCTGATGTACGTGATGTTCAAGAAATGACTGCGAGTAACGTGGGGCTCCGTATGATGTCTGAAGAGGCATCAGTGAAGGAGGTTCCGTTAACACAGAACTTTATCCGGACGTTACATAAAACCTTGCTACGCGAAGACTATACTGTCTATCGAGAGCTT
>CACZXN010000042.1 GCA_902785075.1 uncultured Bacteroidales bacterium
CATTGTGAATTATGAATTAATTTGTATATTTGCAACCGATATCAATCCAATTATTAACTATAAAATGGCTTAACAATGAAAAAATTACTAGTACTTACACTCGTAGCTCTTGGTACAACTCAAGCTCTACATGCTCAAGATGAGGTTGAACTCGGTTATTTTGACAACCTAAGCGTTGGCCTTTCTGTGGGTAGCGATGGAATCGGTTTCGACGTTGCTGCTCCTATCAGCGAATATGCTGCTGTTCGTGGTGGATTCTCGTTTGTTCCTACAATCAAGGTAAACAAGACCATTCATGCCACCAGCAACAAAAACAGCTCTGTTTGCGACGATATTAAGATTCAAGCAAAGGGACAGATCTTCAACGGTAAGTTGTTGTTCGACTACTATCCATTCAAGAACAGCTCGTTCCACCTCACTGCCGGTGCATTCTTCGGAACTAGCGAGATTGTGAAAATTCACAACACTTCTCCTATACTGAAGGACCCAGCTGACTATGGAACAGCAGGTTTGATTCTCGGTAGTGGCGACAAGGAATATCAGTTGACCACTGACAAGGACGGAAATGCAAAGATCAAGGCAAAGGTGAACGGATTCAAGCCATATATCGGTCTCGGTTTCGGACGTGCCGTCATGAAGAAACAGCGCTTCGGTGTTTCGTTCGACATGGGTGTACAGTTCTGGGGTAAACCTGGTGTGTATGCAGACGCAAAGAAGAACGATGCATTCAGTCAGCAAGAAAAAGATCACCACTTCAAATACAAAGATTTGGCCGACGATGACGACAAAGACTTGAGAGATGCCATCAAGACGGTCGAGAAGATTACGGTTTGTCCCGTTTTGAACATCCGACTGACTTACAGAATCTTCAAGTAAACATGCTCCCCCATCGGGAAAGCAATAAGAGACAATTCACTTATTTATACATTATTAATTATTAGTATTATGGCAAAGAGATTTCTTTATTTAGCAATGGTTGCTTTCGTAGCAACAGCATTTATCGCATGCGGTAGCGATGATGATGATGGTGGCGGCAGCAGTGGCGGTAGTGGCAAACAGACCGTAACCATCCAGCCTGCAAAATTCGCTCAGAAGGCAGGTAAGTACAATTTCACTGAAGGCTTAAAGGCCAATCAGAACAACATCGAGATGACTACTCTCGAAATCATGGACGGTGGACAGGTTTCATTCGAGCTTCTCAACAAGGAAACCGGAAAGAAGGACGTTGTCGTTGCTGACGTTGAAATGAGAGACAACATTGGTTACATCAAGGAGAATCTCCGCGTGAACGGAACATTCAAGCTCATCCAGGGCACAAAGGCAATCAATGCAAATCAGATTGAACTGAACGTCTACATCGATGGCAATGCTTACATCGCAGAAGAAGGCTCACCTGCAGCATGCGTTCTTCAGGCTGTATTGGAATCTAAGGGTGAAATATTGAACTACATCGCTCAGAAGTTCCAGATTCGCAGCATGATTATCGACCTGAAGGGTGACGTCAAGGCATTCAAGACGATCTCAAGCGCTAACCTCGCTGAGATTGCAAAGATTGCACAGGACAACGGTGCTAACCTCACATCCGAAGAACTGAAATCATTCCAGAAAGTCATCAGCTACGTATCAATCTCAAGATACGGAACCATCGACATCGTTTACTCTGACGGCAAGTGCGACAGCGGTACATGGAACTGGCTGAACAATCAGGCCGACCAGATGAATCTGTGGCTGAAGGACAAGGGCATGGGTAACAAGTTCATCCCTGAGAACACTTCTGTTGACATCGACTTCAGCGGCAAAGAATGTGCTTTGAAGATTCATGCTAAAATCACTGGCAGCAAGAACTACGATGCATCTCTCACTCTCGTGATGATGGTTGTAGAATAAGCCGCTTACATATAAACAGAGAATCCGTCAACCCTTCCGGTTGGCGGATTCTTTGTTTGCGCCCGTTGGCATGTCCTTACTACCAATAAACACGACGTACCATACCTCGGAAGAACTCTATCTTATGAGGTTCTAGGCCTGTCTCGAATGACTCAACGAAATGTGCTTGATTCGCTCCATCCCAATGATAAACATTCACAAAGCACGGCATACCATCACCGTAATCAGGTAAGAAATCACCAAATAGTACCCATTCGGGGACACTCGAGCGTGAAGCAATAAAGAGGTTACCTGTCAACGTATCAAAGGCGATAGCTGACGGAGAGATAATAGGATGTGCGGAATCGCCAATCAGATTCAGCGTCTGCAAAGATTTCGAACTGACGTCATATATACTATAGCTGGGACCGTCGGCTCCACCAAATGGATCATTGAATGTAAAGATATAATTGCCGACAACCGTCATTCCTGTAGCATCAGGGACAACCATCGTCACAGTATCACCATTGATTTCATACAAACCAGCTTCTGTCTGGACAAACTCTTCAAACTCCAGACCTGCATCAAGCACATAAAGCTTATTGCCTATGGCGGCTATATCCCTAGGGGTCATGATTTTGTCATAACTATAATTGGTAATGCTATCAGTGGCCAAGTCGATAGTTGTAAAAGTGCCCTCGCCCAAGTACCATCCCTTGTTTGCAACTAAGAGCGAAACATTATTGTTGTCGTCAGTGACAAAAACCATTCCCACGGGGCAAGAACCAACCGGATACATCTCCTGTAGTTTAAAGTCGGTTGTATCAATGGCAGCTACATAACCCACTTCGCCATCACCTTGTGTACAGAAATAAACCTTTCCGTCATAAGTGGCGAAACGGCAAGGGTTGCGGCCTTCCGATACGCCCATCAGGTCGGGGGTAAAGATTCGTTTCATCATTTTAGCATCTCTGGGTCTCAGCACAAAGATGCAGTTATCGTCCGACCCCGCAATATATACCTTTTCACCATATACGAGTACATCGCTGGGATTACCGCCAAGACTTTCACCATTCGCCATTTTAAAGACATTCTGCCAGGCAGAAGGAGTCCCGGTATCATAATTAATATAGGTAAGACTACCATCGATGCTCCAAGATCTACTCCCACTGTTGATGATATACACGCCTTTGGTCACATAGGTCAAAGAGGATTGAGGGTAGTCAACAGGATTGTCTTCCTGACAACCCGTGAAGCAGGCGGCACCCACTGCCAGCACAGCCAAGCTAAGTATATTCCTTTTCATCGTCGTTAAATTTAGATTGCAAAATTAAGCAATTTATCGGTCACCACCAAGAACAAAGACGAAAAACTACAAAACCATCTATCGTTTTTCCCGTAATTGTTTGGAGTATTTGGGGAAAAGCATTAACTTTGCGGCCGTTTAAGGAAACATACCTTATTATATATATAAAACAATGAAGAAGAAAAAGTACGAGAAACCGACGATGCAGGTCGTCAAGTTACAGCACACAATGAAGCTGCTGCAAGCAAGTGCAGATGCTTCTATGCCTAATACGTGGACGGAGGAGGAAGTATGATGCCTCAGCCAGTAAACCGAGTATTAACAACTAAAACAAAAGAAGAATGAACGTAAAGAATATTATCAAGGTGGTGGCACTGGCTATGCTGATGCCTGCCATGCTGCTCAACTATGCTTGCAGCAACGAAGACGAACCTGTCATCGACAATGAGAATGCTCCTTCGAGAGGCTATCCCCTTTATGTAACTGTCAATGCAACCCGTCAGGGCGACGCTGGCACTAATCGTGCTTCGTTTGACGGAACTTATCTTAACTTCAGCGAAGGCGACAAGCTGTTTGTAGAGGGTGATGTTGAAGGCGGAGCTGGCAGCTTTGCCGGCACGCTGACATGGCAGTCTGGCGGAACATTCAGCGGCACCATTTATACCGAGAATGAGTATTCCGGCACTATCGATGCCCTTTTCACAGCAGGAAGTGCTCTAGCTACCCTGCTGCCTGCAGGCTACGAAAGCTATGGCTATTTATATATTGATACCTACGAATTATATAACGATGAGGCTCATCGAAACAATTACTATACTTGTGCCACCTCGAAGGCTGCGGGCGTAGAGCAGTTTAGCTATGAGAAAGGAAACTATGACAAAACCGAAAAAAGATTTGTATTAACACCTAAGAATGCCATCCTCAACTTCACCATCACCGGCTTGGCTGCCAACACCAATGTCAATGTGTCTTTAAAGGTCGCAAAAGGCAAGATTTATAACATCACGAGGTGTGCACCGGTCATCAATGGCAAGTTCAGCGTCAGCAGCACCAAGCAGGTATATTTCTCAAAGGGAAACCTGCAGGCAACTACAACCGACCTCGGTGAAAATTGGACATGGGCGTTTGCGGCAAACCAGTGGGACTATGTCGGCAGTGTTGCCGCTAACACATCGATGAAGACTGACGGCACAGGCACCGTTACAGCCAACGGCACTGTTGATCTCTTTGGCTGGGTAGGCGCTTCAAGCAGTTGGACTTCAGCAGCCAAGTGGGGTATCAGCGCTTCTAAAACTTCTGCTGATTACGGCACAGTTAATGGCGAAGCACTGAAGAGCGACTGGGGTAACGTTCCAGGTATAGGCTCTGGATGGTACACGCTGTCACAGGCAGAGTGGAATTACCTGTTCAACACTCGCACAGTCAACGGTGGAACAGGCAATGGCCATAGCTACACGATAGGTAAGAAAGTGAATAGTAAAAATGGCGTTGTCATCTATCCAGATAATTACACTGGTGCTGCGTATGCAGGTAGCGACTGGAATAATTTCGAGGCTGCTGGTTGCGTGTTCCTGCCTGCTGGAGGCAATCGTAATGGTACGTTAATAACCAGTGTTGGCTTAGGTGGCTACTACTGGACGTCAACCTCTTCCGAAGGTTCTGCCTATTACGTATATTATACTATGTCAACTATGAACACCTCTACTAGCACTGACTACCGTTACAACGGCTGCTCTGTCCGCCTCGTTCGCAATGCTAACTAAATGTTGACACTCCCCGCTCTGGCGGAATGATATAGGGCAGGAACTGCGAGGTGCGGTTCCTGCCTTGTTTGTGATGTTGGGGTTGTTCATACGCCCCCTCCCTTCGGGCACCCCCTCTATCTTAAAGGGGGAGCTGTGGGTGGAATAGCGAAATAAGCTGCTCCCCTAAGATAGGGGAGCTGTCATAGAGTGACTGAGGAGTATGACAACAATGGTCAATGGTCAATGGTTAATGGTTGTCATACGCCCCCGCCCTAAAGGGCACCCCCTCTATCTTAAAGGGGGAGCTGTGGGTGGGATAGCGAAATAAGCTGCTCCCCTAAGATAGGGGAGCTGTCATAGAGTGACTGAGGAGTATGACAACAATGGTCAATGGTTAATGGTTAATGGTTGTCATACGCCCCCACCCTTCGGGCACCCCCTCTAACTTAAAGGGGGAACTTTTTATTTTGGTCCTCTCCTAAGCTAGGGGAGGGGGACCGCCCCTGCGGTGGAGGAGTGTGTCAACTAGATCCCTTTGTCATACGCCCCCTCCCTTCGGGCACCCCCTCTATCTTAAAGGGGGAGCTTTTTATTTTGGTCCTCCCATAACTTTTTCCCGAAATTGTTTGGAATTGTCGGGGAAAAGCATTAACTTTGCAAGCGAAAGAGACAACTCTCCCTCCCCGCATCGGAGCACGGAGCGATGGTGCGGGGGGGGCGTCGGAACTCCCGAAAGTCAGAAAAGACCCCAGCGGCGGGTTTTCGGAACTCCCGAAAGTCAGAAAAGACCCCAGCGGCAGGTTTTCGGAACTCCCGAAAGTCAGAAAAGACCCCCGCGGCGGGTTTTCGGAACTTCCGAAAGTCGGAAAATACCCCTGCGGCGGGTTTTCGGAACTCCCGAAAGTCGGAAAAGACCCCTGCGGCGGGTTTTCGGAACTCCCGAAAGATAGAAACAAACATATTTTAAACATTAAAACATTAAACCTATGAATCCAAAAGCATTACAATGGGCATCCATTGACATTACAAGAATGGACCAAGCCACGCTGCTGAGCTACATGCACAACGTGGACGAGAAGGGACTGGCCGACAACGCTGCCCCGATGAGAACGAATCTGGCTGAGTTCTGGAACCCCTTCCACCAGACTTACAACCTGTACGACCAGGTGTTCAACCCTGCGCGTAAGAGTCTGGAGACGGAGGACCTGAAGAACCGTGACGACGAGCGCGACAACTCGCTGGGCGCCTACCATGAGGCGATTCTGGGTTTGCAGCGCAACCCTAACGATGCGAAGCGCCAGGCTGCTCGCCTGCTGAACCTGAACTATGACACTTACAAGCCCGAACGAAATCAGGAGTATATGAAGGAGACGGAGCTTATCAACCAGATGACCGCCGACATTCGTAGCACTGCTGAACTGCTGGCTGCCATCCAGCTGCTGGGACTTGATGACTATCTGACAGACCTTGAGCAGAAGAACCAGGCCTTCTCTGACCTCATGAAGAGCCGCACGGCAACGACCGAGGGTTATCAGAAGGGCGCTGTGGCAGAGGCACGCACTGCCTTGGAGCAGAAGTATCAGCTGTTGCGCCAGATGGTGAACGTGGCAAGCATCTACGAGGGCGACGAGGCTTACCGACAATTCCTGCTGGCTGTGAATGCCGAGGTTGAGCACTATCGACAGATTCTTGCCCGCAAGGGTGTGAGCAGCGGCGACTCTGGCAGCAATGGCGGCAGCGGAACGGGTGAAACGACGAATGGGGACAATGGGACTAATGAGCCGACTAACCCGACTAATCCGACCAACCCGACTAATCCGAGTGAGCCGACTAATCCGACTAACCCGACCAATCCGACTAACCCTGACCCAGGCACGGGCGGCGGCGGTGCCAGCGGCGGTGATGATGAGCCGTTCGATGATGGGGATTGACAGACCCTCCCCCTTTTCCCCTCCCTGCGAGGGAGGGGAGTAGAAACTTAGAATGAAGAACAGACCCTCCCCCTTGCCCCTCCCTGCGAGGGCGGGGAGTAGAAAGTGAGTCAATGGTTAAGGGTTAAGGGTTGTCATACGCCCCCGCCCTAAAGGGCACCCCCTCTTCTCTCCCCCTGGGGGGAGTGCGAAGGGGGAGGAATCCGTTCTTGTCCCCCCTCAGTCCCCCAGAGGGGGAAGACTGAGGGGGAGCTGTGGGTGGGATAGCAAAATAAGCTGCTCCCCTAAGATAGGGGAGCTGTCACAGAGTGACTGAGGAGTATGACAACAACGGTCAATAATAACAAGAAAGGGTTGCACAACGAAGTGCAACCCTTTCTCGTTCTATGATGTGTCAATTATAATCCGCGTCCGTGACAGTTCTTGAACTTCTTGCCTGAGCCGCATGGGCATGGGTCGTTGCGTCCGATCTTGGGGCCTTCGTTGCGGATGGTCTGTACGACTTGCTGGCGGGAGCGGGTGTCGCCTGCGGCTGCTTGCTGCATGCCGCGCTGGGTGTCGGACGGTTCGCTGAGGTCTTGCTTCGACTCTACGTAGCGGCGCTGGGGCTGGCGTATCTGCGACGGGGCTTGCTGCACTTCCTCGGGGTTGGCAACCGGTAGGCTGCAACGCATGAGGACGGAGATGGTGCCGTCGTTGATTTCATTGATCATGTTGTCGAAGTAGTTGACGGACTCGAGCTTGAAGATGAGCAACGGGTCTTTCTGCTCGTAGCTGGCATTCTGTACGGAATGGCGGAGTTCGTCGAGCAGGCGGAGGTTTTCCTGCCATGCTTCGTCGATGGCGTGGAGGAGTACGAGTTTCTCGAAGACGACGTAGATGTTCTTTGCTTGTTGCTCGTAGGCGTCTTTCAGCGGCACGGCTATCTGGTAGGTGCGGTGGCCGTCGGTGAGTGGTATGAGGATGTTCTCGTACATGCTACCCTTCTCTTCGTACACGTTCTTGATGACGGGCCATGCGGTGTTTGCCACGCGCTCGGAACGGTTCTTGAAGTTGATGAGCACTTGGTCGTAGGCTTCGTCGACGCACTTCTCGCGATTGTCCTCGAACTGCTCGGCGGTGAATGGGAACTCCATGGCGAAGAGGCGGAAGAAGCTTTCCTTGCAGCCGTCGTAGTCGTTCTCCATGATGACTTTGTTGACGCGGTCCCAGATGATGTTCGATATGTCCATGCCGATGCGCTCGCCCATCAAGGCGTGACGGCGACGTTCGTAGATGACCTTGCGTTGCTTGTTCATGACGTCGTCGTATTCGAGCAGACGCTTACGGATACCGAAGTTGTTCTCCTCGACTTTCTTCTGGGCACGCTCGATGGATTTGTTAATCATCGGATGCTCGATCATCTCACCGTCCTCGAATCCCATCTTGTCCATGATTTTCGAGATGCGGTCGGATGCGAACAGACGCATGAGTTTGTCTTCGAGACTGACGAAGAAGACGGACGAACCCGGGTCGCCCTGACGTCCGGCACGTCCACGGAGCTGGCGGTCAACTCGACGGCTTTCGTGACGTTCGGTACCGATGATGGCAAGACCTCCGGCAGCACGTACGGCATCGGAGAGCTTGATATCGGTTCCACGACCTGCCATGTTGGTGGCGATGGTGACGCGACCGGTCTGACCGGCGTCCTTCACGATGTCGGCCTCACGGGCATGGAGCTTTGCGTTGAGGACATTATGTTCGATCTTGCGCATGCTCAGCATCTTGCTCAGCATCTCGGATATTTCGACCGAAGTGGTACCGACGAGTACAGGACGTCCGGCAGCGACGAGACGCTCGATTTCCTCGATGACGGCTCTGTACTTCTCGCGGTTGGTCTTATAGACGCGGTCGTTCTGGTCGTCGCGGATGACGGGCACGTTGGTAGGAATCTCAACGACGTCGAGCTTGTAGATGTCCCAGAACTCACCAGCCTCGGTGATGGCGGTACCGGTCATACCGGCGAGCTTGTGATACATACGGAAGTAGTTCTGGAGCGTAATCGTAGCGTAGGTCTGCGTGGCAGCCTCGACCTTCACATGCTCTTTCGCCTCGACAGCCTGATGCAGACCGTCGGACCAGCGGCGGCCCTCCATGATACGGCCGGTCTGCTCGTCGACAATCTTCACCTCGCCGTCCATCACCACGTAGTCATCGTCGATTTCGAACATGGTGTAAGCCTTCAGCAACTGCTGCATGGTGTGCACACGCTCGCTCTTCACGGCATAGTCCTGCATCAGCTCGTCCTTCTTGGCGATGTATTCCTCTTCGGGCAGCTGCTGCGCCTCGAGGTCGGACAGGAGCGATGCGATGTCGGGCAGCACGAAGAACGTGTCGTCCTTCACGATGTCGGCAATCAGCTGGTTACCCTTATCGGTCATCTCGACCGACTTCTGCTTCTCGTCGCAGACGAAATACAACGGCTCGACAGCCTCGGGCATACGGCGGTTGTTGTTCTCCATGTAGATCTCCTCGGTCTTCAGAAGTCCCGTCTTGATGCCCGGCTCCGACAGATATTTTATCAACGCCTTGTTCTTAGGCAGCGACTTGTAGGCACGGAACAGCGAGAGGAAACCGGCCTCGACGTCCTTCTGGTCGTCGCTGTCAATGAGTTTCTTCGCCTCGGTGAGATATTGATTCGACTGCTTGCGCTGCACCTCGACCAACTTCTCGATATAGGGGCAGAACTCGTCGAACATCTGGTCGTCGCCCTTGGGGACCGGACCGGAAATAATCAACGGGGTACGGGCATCGTCGATGAGCACGGAGTCCACCTCATCGACAATGGCATAATTGTGTGAGCGCTGCACCAAATCCTCGGGACGCATCGCCATGTTGTCGCGCAGATAGTCGAAACCGAACTCGTTGTTCGTACCGTAAGTCACGTCCGCCTGATAAGCCTTGCGACGGGCAGCGGAATTGGGCTGATGCTTATCGATGCAATCGACGTTCATCTGATGGAACAGGAATACGGGCGAGTTCCACTCCGAGTCACGCTTCGCCAGATAATCGTTGACCGTAACAACATGAACGCCGTTACCCGTCAGTGCATTCAGGAAGACAGGGAGGATAGAGGTCAAGGTCTTACCTTCACCCGTCATCATCTCGGCAATCTTACCCTGATGAAGCACGACGCCACCGAACAGCTGACAGTCGTAAGGAATCCAGATGTTAGGCGCACCGTCATAGACCTCGTGAATCAGCACCTTGTCGTCCACAATCTCCACGACACCCGGATAACGGATCACCGCCTCGCGGTCGAAGTCGGTCGGGGTCAGCGCCAAATCCTCAATGGTCTTGGCCTCGCGGAAGCGGCGACACGTGTCCTTCACGATGGCATAGACGGTAGGCATAATCTCGTCCAGCTTATGGTCGTACACCTCCAGAATCTGAGCCTCCAACTTATCGACCTTCTCGAAAAGCGGCGCACGGTCCTGAATCTCCGTCTGCTCAATCTGCGCCTTGATTTCGTCGATTTCCTTACGGAGATCAGCGGCAGAATCCTGTATCTCCTGTTTCAACTCTTGTGTCTTAGCACGCAACTCGTCGTTCGAAAGGGCTGCCATCTCCGGATAGATCTTATTGATCTTCTCCACAAACGGACGAATTGCCTTGATATCTCTTTGCGCCTTGTTGCCAAAGAGTTTGGTCATGATGTCATTAAATCCCATATATCTTATTTCTATTATTTCTTTGAATGGTTTCTTGTTTTGGTTTGCAAAGATAGTGATTTTTTATGATTTACCGAAATATTTACGACAACTCTTAACAACAAAGTTAATGCCAAGGGCCAAAGTGCGGGGTCAAAAGACTGTCGGAGTGCAAAACAAGCTATCGCAAACAGCACAAACACTGCCAATATAGCATAGTTCAGCGGTTGCGTGTGACGACGAAGCAGGAATGGAATGAACGCAAACGTCAACGGGTTGATAATGATAACCAAGATGTTGCTGTCCACACCCGCATGTTCGGAGAAAAAGAACAGGAACGTGATGAGCAATCCTGCCAAGCCAACCAAGACAGACATCACCATATCGATCCACACGAACGTTTTCACGCGTCGCAACTCGAAAATGCCCACGACAGCATAGGCGACAAACAGAAGCACGAATGTCAACATCGGCCAATCGAACTGCGGCGGTCTGACCTCCGACGTCCGCTCTAAAGGATGACGGGTCTCGCGAACAAGAGGAACCGTCGTTCCGTCGTGACGGACGATGACGGCGCTATCCACCTCTGCCGCAAACAGCGACGGGATGAACATCTGCTGCCGTTTTGTCAGTTGACGGTCGAGCTCATATCCCAGGATGAAATTCTCGCCGAACTCCATCCAACGGTCCACCTTATTATATTCGTGCAAGATGGCACGCGCCGTCTGCTCACGGTCAGCTGCCAAATACCTCACGGTCCCTTGAATCGACTTCTCGATCATATCCTGAGCACGAGTCGTGCAGTTATTGTATAGCCAGTTGTAACGGTAAACACAATTGTCAGGCTCCAGGTTCTCCATCAACAGCGCATTGAGGTTATTGCATTCCTCAAGCGTGAGGTTCAACACCTGTTCCAATACTCCCGCACCCTCTTCCTTATATCGGTCGAAGAATCCATTCGTGTATTCAGCCCCAAGAAAATAATCCGTCTCACCCTTCAAGAACTTGAACACGAAATTGTCTTCATTATAATCGAACACGCCATAATTGAACACGAGGTCCAATTCGTCAGTGTAGTTATTGACACGAAGCGCAGAGTGACCGTACATGGAATAGGCAACCGGTCCAGGCGTACAAGTCAACAGAGAGATCTCTATTGAATCCAAGGGAGTGGTTTCACTCAGTTGCGCCTTGACGGGAGTGAAACAGACCAACATCGAAACAAGAATATAGACAAAGCTATAACGGGTTGTAGATTTTTTCATTGCTTTACTTTTTTCGCCTTCTCATCAGGCTGGTTACTAACTGGTGTGATTGGTAACTGCTCTAACTCCTGCAATTCCTTCCCTAAATTGAGCTTATAATAGACTTCCATCAGGCCTTCGTGCCATAGTTCCGGATTGTTGGGAGCTATCTTACGCGAATTCTCCAACGCATCCTGTGCCTGCTTATAGATTTTGTTCTGGGCATTCTTCGCCCTCGTAAAAGCCTGGGTACCTATTTTATAGCTATTGACATCGTAAACACTTCGCGCCTTGTCAATATAAATACCGCCTAAGCTACTGTACGACAAGGCATCGTCGGGTTGAATCTCGACCGCCTTGTTGTAACAATCAACCGCAACGTCAACACTATCGATACACTGCTCGCACTTCCCCTTAAGATACCAAAGGAGACGCTTCTGGGGTTCAGCAACCAATTGCTTGTCGATGATCTGAATCGCATCGACATACTCACGGCGTTCGACATGATAATCAATGAGGTTGACATAGAAGTATTCCTGCAAAGGGTCGGTCTTCCAACCGTCTCGCAAATAGGAGACAGCGCCTAATGTATCTTTCAGTTCCATGCACGAGCGACTACCAATCTGGCACAACAAAGCATAATCGGTACTGTCCTTCATCGCCATCGGAAGATATTTCAGTACATTCTTATACTTCGCGGCATTATAAGCAGAGAAGACTGCCAGATTGGCGAGAGAGAGCGTATCCTCGTCGAGCTTATAGTCCTTGGCTCCGGTAATCAAGGGATGATGAAGCGTTGACAGATAGAGATTGAAGAACCGATACGCATCGTCAAACTTATTCTTCTTGTAATAGTACTTGCCAGCACTTTTGATGTTGTTGCGATAGGCAGACAACATACTGATGATATGCGAAGTGTAGCTGGGACGTACCCTACCCTTCTCGTCGGGCAAGCGGTCAAGACTATCGCAAGTGAATCCATACTCGTGAATACGATAAATATACGTGAAATACTTCGCAGTATCGGGACGAGTATTCAGAAACATATTACGATTCTCTGCCGTAGCTAATCCCTGAAGTGTCTGCAAACGTAAATAATAAAACTCCGCATCGCTCATGACTTCAGGATTCTTGTCAGTCATCACCTTACCGAGCATATCTTCCGCTTGGGAATAACGCTCTGCCTTCAAGTGCGCTTTCACCTCCTTGATTGTCTTTTTCTTGTTGAGCGGCTCTTGGGCGAACAATGCCAAAGATGCGATGCTCAGCAGCACACAGATAACAATATGTTTTCTAAGAGATTCCATCGATTACTATTAGCTTTTATTAGAAGGTTATGGTTAGTTTTCCACGAATACCCCATTTGTGGATATTGGGATTATGCAAATAGGCGATACGCCGAACATACTCAATATGGACAAACTTGAAGATGTTGTGGATGCCGAACCGTAACTCAACATACGGCTTCTTCGGATCCATCACAACAGTATTACACTCATACGAGCCGTCTGCCTGGAAGTGTCCGGGGAAATAGAACAAGCCATTGATATCATCAGTCTTTGCCGGATTGTTCTTGTCCGACAACGTTCCCCACAAAACATTAACGCCAATCATCTCTCTCCATTTCAGCTTCTTAAGCAGAGGTATACGATTAAAGATCTTTCCATTCAAATCCCATTCATACATCAAAGAGAGATAACGGTCGTTGAGGAACTCCAAGTTGCCAATCAAAGAAAATGTGTTTGACCCAAGCACATACGATTGGTTTGCCGCAGGATGAATCAGCAATGGGAAAGGTACCTTATTCCATTGAATACCTCCCTTAATCATCAAGTCCATCTTGCCGAAACTGTTTGGCATCCAAAAGCGTTTAAACAGCGTTCCCTCTGTCACATTATAGTCATACTCTCCACCCAAGAAATGATTGAACCCTATCGTATGGCTCAAAGTCATAATCGGCGCATCCTTATTTACCTTTAATCGACGCTGCTTCGTATTCACATAGGCCGCACCCGGCTCATACGAAACCGTCAGTTTAGCCTCCGAGACAGTAAGACTCTGCTTCCATTTCGTCGGGTCGTTTACAGGTGTTCCCACATGATCAAGAGGTTGATAAAAGAGCGCATCTACAGGTTTGTTTTTTGAATGGGAGAACGACAAATGATAGCTAAGTCCGCTTAAGAATTCTCGATCATAGGTCAGATTGAGTTCGCTCGTATGAGTAAACTGATCGACATTACCAGCCTTGAGCGCCATAAACATATTATCCTTATCCGTCGGGATAAACTTGTCGAACGGACTCACCACATCATTTGTATAAGTGACCGATAAGTTGTTCATCGGGAACTCACGAGGCAGATAAGACTTTTTGTTGAATGAATACGTCACTTGAGCTTTACCGTATATGTTATGAGTCCTCGTACCATAAGCAACATACCCACTCAAGAAAAGATGTGGGTTGAGATTTGCATTGGTAAGTGCTGATACACGGAAACGCCATTTGTCATAATGATTGCTGGTGATGATTGTGTTGACAGGACCGATATCAACATAATTCGTATGGAGCGAGTCTCCCGTCTCAACAAAATTTTCAACGAGTGCCTTGAAGCCGAAAATGACATATTTAAACCCAGGAACTTTCTGAAGACGATCTATGAAAGAACCTATCTGCTTCTCACTATGCGTCAACTCCACCTCACGATATTCATTCCAGAAGGCCTCGTCTTTCATTCCTGCATTCGGATCGATATAAACAGAACCTTTTATCTGCTTAAAGACATTATCTGCTATCTCGTCAAAAGAGAAATTGGTATGTCGTATGACTCTTTGAACTTGCAACTCATTTATGAACGAAGCCAGTTTAAGCTCAACCAACATATCATTGTTAACAACAACCCGTTCGCCTGTCGGTAATTCAGCAAAATCTTGTGTGATTATCATATCCTCCACAAAGTTCACCTCACTGTGACTTGGGATATGCAGTTCGACCTTCCGCACTTGGTAGCTGGAGTCTGCCATGATAAACAATGAACCAGAGAAACCAAAATCCTGCAGATTATTGGGTCCAAATGTCACCTGTATGACCTTATCATTGTCAATCATCAGGGTATCTTGAATATAATACCGATAAAAAGAGATGGCACCATTAGCAATAGGGCTTTTGAATGGATGCTGCAATAAGCGACATTCGTTTTCATAAATATCCACATCCGTAAAGACATCTTTCAGAACTTCTGTCAGAATATCACCCGTATTCACCAAGTCATTCACGCCCTTACTGTTCTGAGCCTTTACAAAGGTCTTCTCCGTATGGGGGTCCTTTCGATACAATACGTCAGAAAGAGATTCATCGACAGTGATGGGAAGAATCAGCTTACCTGTTTCCGGACAACGTTCCACATGATCTTTCAGAAAGGCAAAACGACGCATTTCACCCTCTTCTAATACTTTCTCTGTGAAATCATTAATCGAGAACACCATTTTCTCGTATTTCGAATACGAGTAATAATCCTTCTGTCGAAGGTCGTATAAACGCTTGTGGTCTATCACCTTTTGCATCAATGCAACTGCAGGATTATCTTTCCGACTATATCGAGTACGACGTCCACGTACAGTTACCTCCTGTATTTGCTGTGGAGAACCAACAAGCAAGATTTTCAGATTCTTTTTCTTTCCTGGAACAAGGCGCACTTTTTGAGCTACATATCCTAACGTCGAAACGGTCAGCTCATTCCAGTCATCTCGTTCCTTGACCGAAAAACGTCCTTTTGCATCCGTCATGGCACCTGTAGTAGTACCTTCATAGTAAACATTTGCAAAATCTATTGGCTTGTGAGTTTGTGAATCAATAACCACACCTGTCACTTGAGCATAGGCACCAAGCGACAGGGAAAACAAGATAAGTATTTGTAATAAATAGCGTACCAATTTCTTATTTTATGTTCGTTAATCGATTTCCTCATCTGCCTCATATCCTCCCATCTCACGAATAGCATTTTTCAACATCACATATTGTTGGAAAAGATTATTTACAGGCACCTCCCCTGTAGTATAATCATGCATTGGACTTTTTAAATAAAAACTAAGGAACCGCTGAATACCATACCGTCCCGCACGTGCAGAAAGGTCAAGCAACAGACACAGGTCGAGTAACAATGGAGCTGCAAGAATGGAATCACGACACAGGAAATTGATTTTAATCTGCATAGGATAGCCCATCCATCCAAAGATATCTATATTATCCCAACCCTCTTTATTATCATTACGTGGAGGATAATAATTAATACGCACCTTGTGGCAATAATCCGTGTACAAGTCGGGTTGCTTATTGGCAACCAAAATAGACTCAAGAGTAGATAGTTTACTAACCTCTTTTGTATGGAAATTAGCAGGTTCGTCCAATACCAATCCGTCACGATTACCCAATAAATTCGTAGAAAACCATCCACTTAACCCCAAGCAACGCACTCTTCACCAATGTTTGTCCTGTCTTGAAATCCTTACCAGCAATTGGCATTTTGGTTTTCTCTGCCAACTCCCACATCGCCGGTATGTCAACAGTTGTATTAGGTGCACCCATAATAAACGGAGCACCTTCGGACAAGGCAGCATAAGCATAACACATCGAGGGAGCAATATGTTCTTTGTCATCTGCTTTCATAGCAGCTTCCAATGCTGATAAAGACCCATGAACAGATTCGTTATATGGTACATAAATTTCTGTTGAAGCAGCCCAAGCTACCACGATACGTGCACAACCGTTCTTTTGCTTGAAAGTTCGAATATCTTCACGCAGTTGTTCAACCATTTCCCAACGAGTTTTCCCCTCCATCACATTATCACCATCAAGTCTCTTGGCAAAATTTTTGTCAAAAGCAGCTTTCATCGGCACAATATTCGACAACTCATCTTTAACAGGTTCAATATCTTTTTCTTTCAGTACTTCAGCATACATAGCACTGCGATAGGCATCCACAGGATACACATCCCATGCTCCAAAAACAATATCTTGCAACTCAGCAATTGGCACAATCTCTCGAAACGAAAGATATTTTTTATCGCATCCTGTACCCACTCTTATTTTATCATACTCAACCAATGATCCGACAGGTTTTGCCAAACCTTTACGCACCATTAACACTCCCGTCATGAAGGTCGATGTTACAGCGCCAAGTCCAACAACCAGGATACCTAATTTGCCTTCTGCTTTTTGTACATTATGATTCGTCATTATCCCTAATTCTTATATGATGAATTGAAAATTCATGCAAAGATACACAATTTATTAATTACAATCAAATCACCGCCTGTTATTTTCAACCTTTTGACGATATTTAACTACTTTATTATCGATTTATAGTATTTTCAGTAACTCTGAGAAGTCTGTTATGATGCACGAAGGAATAGACTCATCTATCGGTTCGTTTCCCCAACCTTTACCTTTCAGCCAAATCGTCTGACATCCAATATGATGCGCAGGCAAGATGTCTTTTGAAAAAGAATCACCAACAACTACTGTCTCTTTAGGATTTAAACCTAATGCTTCTGCCCCCATAGAAAAAATCAAGGGATTGGGCTTGCGAATCCCTACCACAGAAGATTCTATTACATCCTTAAAAAACAGAAGTTGGAAATCCTCTAAAACAGTATGGATATTTCCATAAAAATTACTCACTAAAACAAGAGGGTAACGTTCCGCCAAAGATTGGAGTACTTTACGACTTACTTGCAACACATCTAATACATGTTGATAACATCTCAGCGCAACATGTTCATAGGAGGCTCGACGAGTTAACTCATGAGCATTCCAGAATCCGTTATCCACTAAGAAACGAGTCTCAAGATCGGTCTTTACTCGAAGCACGTCCATAAATGTATAGTCGGGTTGGATAAGGGGATTCTTAGCCAGTTCGCGTTCAGCAAAGACATACCCTTCCAAAAACTGTTCTTTTGTCACGGGAATCTGTTCCAACTGATACTTCTCCCATAAAACTTCAGACCAATGTGTACCATTTGTGTCAATAGAACCACCGTAGTCAAAGATAATTCCTTTAATATTTTCCTGCCTCAACATTTTGCCTTAATTGTTTACAGAACTTTTCGTGAGACGAACGCATATGGAAGAACATACTCATCAATACAATTATCTCAAATAGAGGATAGATATATGGCATATCGATCAAACAGCAAATATACAGTACGATAGCTCTGGTATTGAATGAAAGCATGTTAACATACTTTATGAGGGGTAAGCTATGTGCGCGGAAATCATCGCGAAGTGCTTGAGGCATTTCTTTTGGATAGGCTTTTTTCACTGTTGCCATCAGTTTCTGGAATTCAGGAGTCTGCGCCTCTTGTACTTTTGTGTATCTGACATAAGTGAATAGGAAAAATTTCCATATCACATCGTCACTCCATCGAGCCTGATCATATAGCGCCTTCTGCTGCAGATAGTTGTCAAGTTCACTATTAGCTGCCCCTTTCTGAAAGAACAAATGAGCCTGACGATAGTAATCTGCTAAATTAGCTTGACGACTATGACACAAGAAACCAGAAACTGCCATTAATAGAAATGCCCACCAACTCCATTGTATGGTGGTAAATGGAATAGTTTGCGGGAATAGGCGAACTGCCAATCCCACATAGATAGAGAAAAACCAAATATCTCCTGCTGCTCCATCAAGAATACGGCCTAAACGGGTTTTCTTACCTGTCATACGTGCTAATTGTCCATCTGCACTATCATACAAATTTGCCCACATAATCAACAGCACACCAATAATATTATATATAAGGCCTTCAGTTGTATCTGCTCTTTTCGACAGGAAAAAGCCTGATGCGCCTCCAATAATCATTGATAATACTGTGACAGTATTAGGATGGACATTCAACTTATTAAAAAACAAAGTCCATAAATAACCTAAAGGACGTACAATTTTTAGATCCAACCACTCTTCTACATCATCAGATTTTAGAGTGGATTTCATTTTTGAATTATTACTCATTTTGAGGTTGTTATCTTTTTACTATTATTTCGGCCGCCTTCTCCCTACAAGAGGAAAAACTTGGCCAATCATTAATATCGATTATTTGTATTGCGCCATCTGCTCCTACGACACAATCAACTCCGTATATATCTATTCCTACAACAGTCGCTGCTTGGTTGCATATTTCTATCAATTGTTCTTCCGAAAATGAATACCCATGTTTCTTTCCATTAATCGTCTCAAGACCAAACTTACTATGTCCATCTTGAGCGTAATACCAATGGAAGAATTGTGAGTCTTTTACACCATAACACTTCACAAGGTCTCCATCAAGATGTTGTGATACAATTGCTGTCTGTATACCTCTTTGCCTCATCAACCCGATTCCGCGTTGTAACTCTTGGCAATTCTGGACATACATGACATCTTCTGAAATATTGGAATAACCTTCTCCTTTCTTAAGCCAACAAGGAAACAAATCCCAAGAAACACTTTCAGATGTCTGAAACACTTTACTCTTAGAAAAAGGCACATCTTCATCTATCAATATTTGTGTAAACTGCTTACGTTCGCAGTTTCTAACCCCTACAGGCGAATTAACAACTTCCACACCCTTCATTTCAAGCTGCTGCAACACACACAAAGTCTGATCAAAACGACCCATAGAATAAATTTTGTTTGGCACAAATGAAACATCTTCCGACAATTGTTCTTCTTGTAGACGATATACAACATGTCCCAACTGTTCCAATCTATCTGCCACACAATTCATTATTGCAGCATCTTTCTCCTCCATATTCGGAGAAAAACAACTCGCCCTATACACACACATTACATTCATCGCAAAAATTCCTCCGCTTTCTTAATATCATCCGCATGATCAACATCTATTATCTTAGAAAAGCGATAAGCATGTAATCGTAATTTGTCTTTCAGCAGCTCACGTTGGAAGTTACGCATCCGCGATATTCCGTCACTTATACACCGTTCCAAGGTATTAAACGAACGATTGTTTAGACAATAGATTCCTCCCGAGATATAAGGCGTATCCCAACGACGGGTATCATAGAATCCTGTAATCCACCCCTCATCATCAGTAGAAATATACAATGGTTTCTCATCGTCAACATAATCTGTAACAGCCATCAAGCCATCTCCCTCCATATCTTCAAAAACATGGATATAATCCTTAAATTCTTCCTCATGAAAGATTGAGTCGACAGTAGTCAGGCAGAACTTCCCATTTCCTAAAAAAGGATAGAGTTCGTAAAAACTATGCATGGAACTAGCGGTCGTCTTAACGATAAGGCGAATACTGCTATCATGAAGCTGTAATTCTTGAATATGTTGCTGAGTAAGCATTGTTAGGTTGTTCGTAATAATGACAATCTCATCGGCACCATTCTCATGGAATATACGTATAAGACGGTCAATCATCACTTCACCGTTCAACGTCACTAAAGGCTTAGGAACTTCAACTCCCTCATGGGCCAATCGTGATCCCTCTCCCGCTGCTATTATTCCGTACTTCATATCTCTTCACTTGGGGTTTTCCTCTCCCCCACTCTCGTAGCCACTTTCATCAGCATCATGCCGATACAGGTCCATACCAACTCACGCAATCTGCAGATAATCGAGATAAACACCGCAATAGTCATCGCTTCCTTCAATGTGAGCAAGGCACCTGTCGCACCAGCCATTTTCATCTGAACAGTTGACATAGCGAAGCCTCCTTCTCTTCCTCCAAGCTGTAATGGCATAAAAAACAACAGATTAGCAAACAACGAAGTAAAAGCCAAAATAACAAATGAATACATAAACAGTTGGGGAACAGTTCCTTGAACATTTACCAATCGTAACATAAAGAAGATCTCAAATGACTGTAATACCCTCCCGATGTATTCTAGCAGAAATGAACCATAAAAGCTATTCTTGTTCTGGCCTTGTAATTGAGCTATCTGACTATCGATATTCCGCAATTCCTCAAC
The DNA here is from genome assembly GCA_902785075.1 of uncultured Bacteroidales bacterium. Taxonomy (GTDB): domain Bacteria; phylum Bacteroidota; class Bacteroidia; order Bacteroidales; family Bacteroidaceae; genus Colivivens. The sequence goes on from CACZXN010000042.1 coordinate 20,756, forward strand.
ATGGGTTTCAAGAAAACGTCGCCCCCAGTTCTTACAACCAGGTATTTTGCTCACAAACTTCACCAACCCTACAACCATACCACGCTTATAACCTCGTACAAACAGATAGATGCCACTCAACGCAAACAACGCAATAAGAGGCAAAATGATGGCCATTCGAGTGTCAATTGGTACGAAGAGTACATATAAAACTACAGCAGTCAACCAATACCAAAAGTGGGCAAAAATGTGAGTCATAGCAAACAACAACACAGATGAAGTAGCTCGCTCTCGCCCAATGTAGGGTGTCAGTTCCATTATTTTGTAGGGTTCACCTCCCATCAATCCTGCGGGAGTCGCATAGTTCAAAGCAAAACCTGTTATGGTTATTTTATAGAGTTTCCAGAACGGAATAGGACAATCACCACTTCCTTTAATGATAATACGCCAAGTGCATGCATTCATGAAATACAACACAATCCACATACCCAACACGGCAAATATCCAATAGCCTGCATGTCGAATATGGTTCCACATCTCTACGAAACTGACTTTAAACGTCAGAATCATAATAATAATGGCAATAATACCAAAAAGGAAAAATATGTTACGAGTCTTATTCTTCACGTTCTTTACAATTCCAATCCCAAATCGTTATCATCTGTGACCTGATCGAGTTTCAGTTTGTCACTATCATCCTTCTTCTCGTAATATTGTTTCTTCAAAGGATGCGAATGCGCCTCGTCATAAGTTCTACGATTACGTGCAACATCTATAGCTGTATAAATTGCTGCCCTAAAAGAGTCTTCTTTCGCGATACCTTTGCCTGCAATATCATAAGCCGTTCCATGATCCGGAGAAGTCCGCACGATAGGAAGTCCTGCTGTATAATTAACACCATTCTCCATAGCCAATGCTTTGAATGGAGCCAACCCTTGATCATGATACATTGCTAAGATCGCATCAAAATGAGTATAATTGCTTGAACCAAAGAATCCGTCTGCAGCATAAGGTCCGAAACACCTAATGCCTTCTGCAAACAGCTGTTCAATTGTCGGGATGATGATTTCCTGCTCTTCCGACCCAATCAATCCTCCATCTCCGCAATGAGGATTCAAGGCAAGTACTGCGATTCGAGGATTGTCAATCAGAAAATCGCGTTTGAGCGATTGATTCAGAATACGTATTTTCTCCTCAATCAAATCTTTGGAAATCGCACCTGCAACCTTACTGATAGGAATATGAGTGGTAGCAAGAGCAACTCTTAAAGAATCATTCATCAAAACCATCAGAGCCTTACTGCCACCTCCGACTTTTTCCTCAATATATTCAGTATGTCCTGGGAAATGAAATCCTTCACACTGAATGTTATTTTTATTAATTGGTGCAGTTACCAAAACATCAATATTGCCTTTCCGATAATCATCTAACGCTCTTTCCAAAGAAGCAAAAGCTGCTTTACCTGCTTCAGGTGTTGATTGACCAAAGTCTATCTTTATTTCCTCTTCACCAAAACAGTTAACGATATTCAGCATATTTTCATCTGCTTCACGTGCACTACTCTTCACAATATAATTAGTAGAGCACTCAAACGCTTTACGATGGTAGGTTGCCGTCTTTGGAGAGCCATATACTATCGGTGTACACAACTCCAACATCTCTGGATTCTCAAACGTTTTCAGAATAACCTCATATCCTATTCCGTTTATATCACCATGTGTAATTCCTACTTTTATCTTTCTCATATTTACTATAACCTTAATTCTTATTTTTCGATTCTGACCCTTCACGAACCACCTTCTCCTTTGGTAATCTTAATGTGTACAATGCTGATTCCAATCGGCGTATCATGGTTCGTTTCATCTTCTCTGGAGCATAGACAAATCCCTCAACAACAATCACACGATTATTCACAGTATCTACTGAGGAGTGTGAGACAAACGGTCCTCCCATCATGTCGTTTTTCATCTCCCAGAAGCCACGTGCTTCGAGCACATAGCGTCCCATGATGGTAATAGGACGAGTTAGGACATAATCGTGATTAGTAGTCATATACTGATTGGGCTCTGCTCCAGGAATATTATCCTTCATGAACTTGTCACGCAGTTTGATATAGTTGTCGTGCGTAAATACTTTTTCTGACACATAAGGGAAACTATATACGCATATATTCTGAATGGTCGATAATCCGTCGTTCGATGCCCACAAGAAGTCTTCTCCAACTTTCATTTTCAACAAATCTTGTGGAATGAACAACTCACAGCCAAACATTTCCTTACATTTTCGGTAGAAAGCGATGTTGTAATCATCCTCCAAAAGCATCGCATTACGATTGATCTCCTCTGCCGACAAATTTTGGATGATGGTTTTCGTCTGTTCTGTGATAAATGAAGATATTCCGTCTGCCGAGGGACCTTGAATGGTCATCACTAACTGCGGCATAGAATGTACGTCACGCTCGTAACTGATCTTCGGCTTTGTGGTATATTCGTTGGTCTTCAGGATGATGATGTTCCGGAAAATATTGGTGATTCTATTAAACTTTGATGGAACGATATGACTCACATGAAACATCGGTTCGCGTTGCGGCAACATAGGTACGTCTTTGTCAAGCACCACCTGAAGAGCCACTCCTGCATGCCCGTTCCACATCGAATCCTCCGCTACTACGAGCACTTCATAGGGATTTCCGCTTGAAGCCGGAACCAGCAAAGGGCGTCGAGCGTGCTTTCTTCCAGGCACATCAGAGTTAGAAGAACACGATGCAAGCACAATTGCTATCATCACACCCAAAAATATGTTAATATAGTTTCGTTTCATTAGTTTTTATCTTTTGTTATCAGCATTCCACACGCTGCTTCTATGTCTTGCCCTCTTGAGGTGCGTATCGTGGTATATACTCCATGCTTTGTGAGGTAATCCCGAAAAGCCGTCATTTTCGGCAACGGGCTATCGCTCAACGGTACTTCGGGTATCTGATGATACCTAATCAAGTTTACCCTGCAATCCAGATTCTTAAGAAGCCGTACGATTTCCTTTGCATACACCAAGGAGTCGTTTACCCCATCAAACATCGTATATTCAAACGATAGGCGACGTTGATGACTCCAATCGTACTGACTCAACAGCTCCACAATTTCCTCGATGCCATACTGACGTTCTGCAGGCATGTATTGTTCTCTTGTTTCATGAAAAGGAAAGTGCATACTCACAGCTAAATGGCACTCGCTTTCTTCGACAAACCGTTTCAGGTTTTTCTTCAATCCTACGGTGGACACGGTAATACGTTTAGGACTCCAAGCCCATCCGTAGTCGGTTGTCAGTATCTCAATCGCTGTATTGAGATTGTCATAATTATCAAGTGGTTCACCTTGTCCCATGAAAACGATGTTAGTAAGTCTATCTACATCGTCGATCGAATATATCTGGTTCAAGATATCAGTCACAGTAAGGTTTCCATGAAATCCTTGTTTTCCTGTCTGGCAAAACAAACAATTCATCTTACATCCCACTTGCGAAGAAACACATAAAGTCGCCCTATCCTTCTCTGGTATGAATACGGTCTCTACAGCTTGACCATCTTCTGTTGGGAATAGGTATTTCACAGTTCCGTCTTTTGACGTGTGAACTTCCTTGGCAGGCACCCGTCCCACAACAAATTTATCAGCGAGCAGTTCACGATGGCGTTTCGAAATGTTGGTCATCTCATCAAACGTCGTCGCTCCTTTTTGGTAGATCCACTGGGCAATCTGCCCCGCTGTGAAACGGGGCATACCCAGCTCTGTTACCTCTTGCTGCAACTGAGCGATTGTCAATCCTAGAAGAGCTTTTACCATGCAAACATTGGATAATCCTTCATAATGTCATTTACATGAGCACGAACAGATGCAATCACCTTTTCGTCCTCAGGAGCATTGAGTACGGTCTCAATCATGTCAGCAATTTCGTACATCAGGTCTTCCTTAGCACCACGAGTAGTGATAGCAGGAGTACCCAAACGGATACCACTTGTTTGGAATGCACTACGGCTGTCAAATGGCACCATATTCTTATTGGCTGTGATATCAGCTGCTACAAGTGCTTTCTCTGCAACCTTACCTGTGAGGTCTGGATACTTTGTGCGGAGATCAACCAACATGCTGTGATTATCAGTACCACCTGAGCAAATAAAGAAGCCCTTATCCATCAAGGCTTGAGCCAATACGGCAGCATTCTTCTTTACCTGTGCCTGATAGACCTTGAATTCTGGAGTTAATGCTTCGCCGAAAGCAACTGCTTTTGCTGCAATTACATGCTCCAATGGTCCACCTTGCTGACCTGGGAACACAGCTGAGTTAATCAGTTGAGACATTTTCTTCACCTCACCCTTAGGAGTTGTCAGGCCCCAAGGATTGTCGAAATCTTTTCCTAACAAGATGATACCACCACGAGGACCACGAAGGGTCTTATGAGTAGTTGAAGTGACAATGTGAGCATATTTCAATGGGTTGTCGAGCAATCCTGCTGCAATCAGTCCTGCTGGATGAGCCATATCGATCATCAAGAGCGCACCTACTTCGTCTGCAATCTTACGCATACGAGCATAATCCCACTCACGGCTATATGCCGAACCTCCACCGATAATCAACTTTGGCTTATGCTCTAATGCCAAACGCTCCATCTCATCATAGTCAACACGACAAGTTTCTGGATTTAAGTTATATCCGATTGGGTTGTAGAGGATACCACTTGTATTCACATGACTTCCATGTGAAAGGTGACCACCGTGATCTAGATTGAGGCCCATGAAAGTATCACCTGGTTTCAGCACTGTAAGCAATACAGCTGCATTTGCCTGCGCTCCTGAATGAGGTTGTACATTTGCGTATTCAGCCCCAAAGAGTTTGCAGATGCGGTCGATAGCCAGTTGTTCTACCTCATCAACCACCTCGCAACCACCATAATAGCGTTTGCCTGGATAGCCTTCTGCATACTTGTTGGTGAGGCATGAACCCATTGCCTGCATCACTTGGTCACTTACAAAATTTTCTGACGCAATCAGCTCAATTCCTTTCTGTTGGCGCTGATGTTCGCGTTCAATCAAAGAGAAGATTTCATTGTCTCTTTCCATCGTTCTTGTTTAAATTCTATTTGTGTTAAAAAATGTATTTCATGATATCCCCTACACAATCACACGACGTCTTACTGTTGCTGCTGCACCAGAGACAAGATGTTGCGTGGGATATAGAATGTTTCGTTCTTGTCCACATAGACGACTACCGTCTTGAGGTCAACCATCTGTGTGTTTGTCATCTTTCCTTTCTTCACGTTCACCTCTGCTACATTTGAGGTACTTTTCAGGACAATATTGCCAGTTTTGGTCGTAATTGTCAACTGCATTACTTCTGGAATCACAGGACGAGCAAAGCCACCACCTGGGAAGCCGCCTCCAAAACCTCCACCTGGGAAGCCACCACCAGGGAAACCTCCGCCTGGGAAGCCGCCACCTCCGTTGTTACCAGCCCTTGGTGCAGGAGCTTCCAATCTTACTTTTTCCATCTTATAAGTCACACCTGCAACTCCATCCAAAACCTCTTTATGAGGTGCGAAGAACTGATTAGTCAATTCATCAAGGGTAGCGCGAGTGATACCTATCAATGAGCATAGATAGCCGTTAAACTTCACATTCGACCACTCTCCAACAGGACGCCATTGTGGATCTGGGTGGAAACCAGCAAGAATCACATCCTCGCCAGTATGTCCGTTTGTTGTAAATGCCATTCCTGTGCGGTCAGTCATGAACTGAGCAACAGTACGAGTCAAACCTGTCCTGTAATATTTATTCGACTGCTGTCTTCGTTGCTCTTTCTCGATTGGGCTACTCTTGTATTCGTCACAATTCTTGAGGAATTCCAATTCTTGGTCGTTCAGTTCAAACCCACACCACTCCTTAAAGATGCTCTGAGCCTGTTCGAATGGTGCGTTGTTCAGTTTGTTTCCCACTTCTTCTGCTGTAGCCTTGAAGTTTTTCATCGCTCCAAACAGACGGTTCTTTGGAGTTGCAGCATAATTGCCATTATCTCTGCGACCAATGCTCAATCCGCTATTTCCATGATCTGAAAGTACCAACACAGCGGTCTCACCATTCGTCTTTGCAAACTCAATAGCGACACGACAAGCTTCATCAAAAGCCAGATAGTCGTGAATCATACCTGCAAGGTCGTTATTATGAGCAGCATAGTCCACTTTACTTCCTTCAACCATCAGGAAGAATCCCTTTTGATTGTTCGACAGTTTCTTGATGGCTGTGCTTGTCATCTCTGCCAAAGATGGGTAGCGATTTGCATCACGATCTAGTTCGTAAGGCATATCGTTCGGACAAAAGAGTGCCCACATATTATTATTCTGACAATTGCGCATTGCGTTCAAGTCGTCCTTGATAATGTCCCAACCTGCATTCTTCAGGTAAGCTTCACCTTCAACTGTCATACGGCTTACACCACCACCAATCACCACATTGATGCGGTTATGGGCCTGCTGGCTGGCTATCTCGTCATACTTATCGCGATTATAACAGTGAGCCGAGCAGTCTGCAGGTGTTGCATGGGGGAAGTAGCACGTGCAAACCAATCCTGTTGACTTTCCGAGCATCTTAGAGGCTTCAAGTACAGTTGTCAAAGGCTGATAAGCTCGTTTGGGATCTACTGGATAAATATCGTTTTCAGGATCAGCTGTTGGATAAGTACTCACCCAACCTTTCAAGCTGGTATAACCTGTCATATAGCAAGATGTTGTGGGAGCAGAATCACCAATAGGTGCATTCGAACAGGTTGTTCTTACTGTTCCACAGATATAAGGGTCGATAGCCAGATTCTCCTTCTCTGGATCTGTCATCCATTGGTACCAACGAGCAGTACTAATGGTAGCCAAAGAGCATCCATCCGGAATCATCAGGATGACATTCTTAACTTGTTGTGCACATACGGACATCACAGCACCCATCACAAGTAGGTACTGAATCAATAGGAATTGTAAAAAAACTTTTTTCATGATCAATAGTTGTTGTTGTTAATGATATAAATATTTTTTCATTTTCAATGAATGGTCTTTAAAACAGCTGCAAATTTACTGCTTTTTTCTCAATCTACAAAGCAATTCACCCTTTTTCTCTTTTTCTGGCTCTTATTAAAGAGTTTTTTTGTACCTTTGCAACTGACAAGAAAACAAGGAAGAGACAATAACTGTTAAATTTGATGAAAGTGAAAAGGAAACTTTTTTGTGAACTATGTCCATTTACGTATACAGTTTCGCTACATAAAGAACGATGGAAGCGAAACATAAAAGACTTGTTTGGTAGTGAGAAATTTGCGAAATCTCATCAGGAAAGCAGATTACCCGCTATTGTATATTCGCAACATAACAACATGATTAAACGAGGACCTGGAATCGATCCCATTCATCAGCAAAACAAGGCGGACAACATTCGTATTGCATGCAACAAGATTGATGGTTTACTCATACATCCTGGGGAGGTATTTTCTTTCTGGCACACAGTTGGGAAAACGTCAAAGCGAAACGGTTTTTCAGAAGGTCGCGTATTGATTAACGGACGATTGACTGCTGGTATTGGAGGGGGATTGTGTAACTTGGCCAACACCATTAACCTTTTAATCCTACATAGTCCTCTTACGATTACAGAACTTCATCACCACTCTGACGCTTTGGCTCCTGATCCTAATGGACACCATGTGCCTTATAGTGCAGGAACATCCGTGAATTACAATTTCATCGATTACAGATTCAGGAATGACACAGATCACGTTGTGCAGCTATGTACTTGGTGTGAAGGCGATGAACTGATGGCCGAACTAAGGAGCGAGCATCCCTACCCTTACACCTATCGCTTAACAGAAGAAGGGCATCACTTTCACAAAGAGGAGGATGGGACTTTCTATCGATACTCTAAAATATATAAGGAGACATTAGAGCATGATGCAGAAACTGATGACTACAAGGTTGTGAAACGCGAATTGAGTTGGGACAATCGCTCAAAAGTATATTTCGATGCAGCATTGATTCCTAACGAACAAATCAAATAAACAAAAAAAAGAGGATGCGAACATCCTCTTTTTAATTTCACAAGTAATCTATTAAAAATCTGGAAGACCAATTTCTTCCTCAATTTGCTTCTCGAATTCCTTGTCTTCAGAAACAAGTTTTCCGTTTGCAGTACCTTTTGCAATGTCTACGAACTCGTCCATGAGTTTCTCGATTGGTTCGAAATCTTTTGACAATTTCTCGAAGTCAGCAAGTTTAGCAGTTGCCTCTTCTTCGCTCAGATCTCCCAAACCATCAGTGATTTCTTTCAGTTGAACCATCGCAGGCTTAACAGCGATAGCAACCTGCTTGAAAACATACTTCCACTGATCAACTGACCAGTTAGCACCTTCAGCTTTTGCCTTAGTAACGATGTCGGTCAATACTTCTTCAGGAGTTCCATCAGTCTTAATGTCTACTGGACCACTGTTTTGATTACAAGAAACGAATGCGAAACCCATTGCGAGTGCAACGATGCTTGCCAAGAAAAATTTCTTCATACGCTTTTAATAATTAAGTTTTGATAAGAATTGGGTTAATTAACTCGGTGCAAAGTTAAGAAAATTTAAAGAAATGCAAAGTAAATCTAACAAAAAATTACAAAAAAAGTAATATTTTCTTGTTTTTTAGCCCAATTTGTCGGTTTGAAGCACATAAAAAGGCGAACTGCAGATATACGAAGGAAAAAGATAGTGCGCCCTAGGGCGCACTGCAGTACTCCTTAGGGCGCACTTCAGTTCGCCCTAAGGCGCACTCTATACGATCATGCACTTCCTGCATAAATACCTTAGTCGGTTTCTGCTGATAATAGTCAGGAGTGATTGGTTTGTGAATATGTATAGAAAGAGGTGTACGAGTTACACTTTTCGCCTTACGGCTGAAAGCCTTGAACGAACCGTTTATGGTAATCGGAACAATAGGTAGCCCTATTTCATTTGCCAGCATAAATGCACCTCGTTTGAAAGGTCCCATCGTGCCGTCATAAGTGCGAGTACCCTCTGGGAATATCGACATCGACATTCCTCCTTGAAGGGTTTTACGCGCGTCCTTTACTGCTTGCTGAATGGACGAAAGGCTGTCTCCCACAAATATCTGATGCGAAACCATACACACTTGTCCAACAATCGGCATTTTCTTCAAATAGTCTTTCATCATCCATTTGAAAGTATGACCCAGATAGCCATACATCAATAGAATATCCAGATAGCCTTGATGATTAGCAACAAATACATACGACTGCCGAACATCGAGATTTTCTCGCCCTTCAACATGCACAGGAAGCCAATATAGCCAACAAGCACTCCTACCCCATAACATAGGAATATAGCGATGAGACAGAGGCTTCATTCCTAACAAAGAGGTAATCGTCACCAAGATGCCTATGATAACCGTTACGAGCATAAACAACGGGGTAGCTATGATGATAGTATAGAGTTTATACATATTTATGAATAGAGGTTATGGGTTATGGGTTATGAGGTTATAGGTTATGGGTTATGGGTTATAGGAATAGAGGGTACACATATTATATAAATAAATGAGTCGCAATCTTGTGATACACAAGTTAGCGTTTCTTACGAAGGGTTAGCACATTTATCTCTGGCCAAGCACCTATTCGGAAAGGAACAGGCACACATCCTACACCTTCACTGATATTGAGAACCTGACGTACGGTTTCACCCGAAGCGTCCTTCTTCTCATTCTCATACACCCCACTCCACTCATTATATACAAAAGACACAGGCGACCAACCGAAAATTTTAAACTGACCAGCATGGGTATGACCAGAGAGGGTCAGTTGTACATCCGTCTCAGGAATGATGCTACGACGCCAATGGGTCGGATCGTGACTGAGCATGATTTGGAAAGAACCTTCATCAATACCCGACATAGCCTTCTTCAAGTCTGCAAAACGTGGGAAATGAGGTGGAGTTCCGTCATTCTCTACTCCGATAATCACCAGAGAATCCTCACCTCGATGGATAGATGTATGCTCGTTCAGCAATAGTTGCCACCCCATATCATACTGACGCTTATACAGGTCTTTTATGTCATTACGCCTTTGAGCCTTCGTAAACTTACGCTGATACATCGCATAATCATGATTGCCCATAATAGAAATCACTCCGTCTGGCGCTGAAAGCTGCGAAAGTTGAGTCATGAAGCCGTCAAGCTCGTTTGCCTGAATGGTCACAAGGTCTCCTGTAAACACAATAAGGTCACATTGCTGAGAATTGATGAGATCTACAACCTTTTGAACATCCTCCTCATGACCACAATGGAATGAGAATGAATGGAAATCCGAGAATTGGCAAATACGATATCCGTCGAACTCGTCAGGAAGATCCTGAAACTCAATCGTTTCTTCATGAACAACAAAATGACGACTACCATAGAAATAACCAATACTTAACACCACAATAAAGAGTAAGATGATGAGACCAATTACTATGAGCATTTTCTTCAATATATTCATATAAACAATTATAACGCATTAATAAATTTACGCATCCTTTCGATCGTGTATCCTCTACGCCGAGCATAATCGGCAAGCTGCTCCTCGCTAATCGGACCAACTGCGAAATAACATGCATGAGGATTTGCAATCATGAACCCGCTTACTGAAGCATGTGGATGCATCATACCATTTTCAGTAAGTTGAATGCCTATACGACTCATATCACACAACTCATTCAACAGAAAATTGATAGACATGTCTGGAATCATCGGATACCCGACTGCTGGACGTATGACTTGATGGCCACTCAACCGTCCTTCTTCCACTAACTGCATCTGAAGTTTTTCTGCTGCAGCCTCAGCCAACCTATCCGAAATCGTCTGAGACAAAAGTGAATTGTAAGGGTCGTCTAAATCTTGAGAGGGAGGTTGCTGAACAGATGTTGCAAAGACATATACTTCATCGTGATTTGCGTGTACAAAGTCACTCATACACAGACAATAGCCTTCTGAATTGGGAATCTGCTGACGAAGAAACGGGATGTGTTTATCACCCATCACAATATCATCATCCTCCGAATGAGCCTCGAACCCCTGATAGAGAAAACGGACACTGATTCTGTCCTCCCATTCATTAAGGAATTGCTCGGCTTCAGTTCTCAAACGAGTCGATTCTTCTGTGCCACTCTTCACATGCCACGTATAGAAGAAATGCTCCCAACTGATGAGCCTTATCAACGCCTGAACCGGATAAACATCAATCATATACTAGTTCTGATCCTCGAATTCCATCTATCACTATCCCGTCGGCATAGGCAGTCACACCATTCACCAAAGTACGTACCACTTTCCACTTAAAGGTGCGTTCATCCATTGGTGTCCAACCACACTTCGTAAAGTAGCGTCCCTCACCTACTTGCCAATTTGCATTTGGATCAACCAGCACAAGATCGGCATAATAGCCCTTACGGATAAATCCACGTTGACGTATCTTATAGAGAATAGCAGGATTATGACTCATCAATTGTGGGATATGCTCAAGGGGCAATATGCCCTTATCCGATAGTTCCAACATACTGACAAGCGAGAATTGAATCAAAGGCATTCCCGACATTGCTTTCAAAGCCCCACCCACTTTCTCATTCAACAAATGAGGAGCATGATCGGTTGCTACGACATCTATCTTTCCGCTGTTTAGCGCCTCGTAAAGCGCTGCCTGGTCTTCTGGGGTTTTAACAGAAGGATTGCATTTGATTCTTGTGCCCAACCAATCATAATCCTCTGTAGTAAACATGAGGTGAGCGATACACACTTCGGCTGTAATCTGCTTTTCCTCAAGTGGTTTTGCTTCAAAGAGCGACAATTCGTGGGCAGACGAGATATGCGCTACATGCAGACGTGCACCTGTTGCTTTGGCAAGTGCGACCGCCTTCGAAGATGCCTCATAGCATGCCTCCACACTACGAATACGGGAATGGTAGCGTACAGGGAAATCATTCTGACCTTTATAGCGTTTCTTGAATACTTTGATATTTCGCGCTATGACATCATTATCTTCACAATGAGCAACGATACGTAAAGGCGACTGCTCGAAAATCTGCCGCATCGAATCATCATCATCTACAAGCAAGTTGCCCGTACTCGACCCCATAAACACCTTCACGCCTGGCACTCGATGCGGATCAAGCTGACGCAACTGTTCTAAATTATCGTTTGTCGCACCAAAGAAGAACGAATAATTCACTCGACTCTTTTGGCGGGCCAACTCGAATTTCTCCTCCAACAGTTCGAGAGTTGTGGTAGGAGGATTGGTGTTAGGCATCTCCATGTAGGAGGTAACTCCACCTGCTGCAGCTGTACGGCTCTCGGAAGCAATATCTGCCTTATATTCATAGCCTGGTTCGCGGAAATGAACATGATCGTCAATCACTCCAGGAAACAGGTATAATCCTTTTGCGTCAATATAATTAGCATTCTCTTCTGGAGGCAATATCACACCCTCCTGTACATCCATGATTCGTTCGTCTTCAATAACGACCGATCCGACGAACTGACGTTCTTCATTTACGATTGTAGCTCCACTAATAATTGTTCGCATACCTATTCATCTTTTGGTTGTGGATACTTCTTGAACCATCCGTCGAAACGAAGACGGATGACTCCAAGTAATGCCTCACTGAATATACCTCCACTCATTTTTGATGTTCCTTCCACACGATTCACGAAAATCACAGGAACCTCCTTTATTTTGAATCCACACTTCCAAGTGGTAAACTTCATTTCTATCTGGAACGCATACCCCTTAAACCTAACGGCATCCAAGTCAATCGTTTCCAGTACCCGACGTTTGTAGCACTTGAAACCTGCTGTTGTATCATGAATTTGAAAACCTGTGACAAGCCGCACATACATAGATGCAAAATACGACATCAGTACGCGTCCCATAGGCCAGTTCACAACATTCACGCCTGAGATGTAACGTGAACCGATTGCTAAGTCATATCCATCACAAGCACAAGCTTCATAAAGTCGAGGCAAGTCTGTTGGCGCATGCGAAAAATCGGCATCCATCTCAAAGATGTAATCATACTTATGCGCTATACTCCACTTGAAACCTGCAATATAAGCCGTACCAAGTCCCAATTTCCCCGAACGTTCAACGATAAACAAACGGTCACCGAATTCATTACTAATCAGTCGCTTCACGATACCAGCGGTACCATCAGGCGAACCATCATCAATGACCAGAACATGAAAACATTTCTTGAGGTCGAAAATTGCTCGGATAATCTTTTCAATATTCTCTTTTTCGTTATAGGTCGGAATGATTACAATGCTATCACTTGCGTTCATATTCAATCAGATATTAATCTATGAACTGCAAAGTTAGCACAAAGAAAACAAATTACAAAATAAATTTCGATTTATTTTATAAAGTTTATGTTTTCCTAACCTTTTTTATTGATTTCTTGTAGGATTGCGACGGCCTGACTTACAGAGTTAACGTCTTTTATCCATAGGGAGCGACGACCGTCATGTTCGCGCATCTTGGTATTTCTGGGATGATATGAGGCGTAGGTTATGATGCGATCAAATTGCTCACTTTCATAGTAGCGGCTAGCGAAGTCGCCCACAAGATACAGAATCATTTTTCCACTCTTGAGTGTCACCTTCTCCACTCCGATTGATGCAGCAAGCCATTTAAGCGGCATCACTTTCAGCAGTTCCTCACCTTCTTCCGGTATTTGTCCGAAACGGTCAACCAATCGCTGCCTATAAGCCTCAAGTTGCTCGTAGCTGGTAATGGAATCGAGTTCACGATACAGGGTTATACGTTCTCCGCTGCTGGGCACAAATGTCTCTGGGAAGTGTGCCACGAGGTCCGACTCTACCGATGTTTCCGACACGAACGGCATATTGACAGATAGCTGTTCCATATCGTCTTTATCTTCATCTGACGACTGTTGATACATTTCATGCTTCAGTTCATCCATCGCTTCTGCCAACACTTTCTGGTAGGCCTCATAGCCCAAATCTGCGATAAATCCGCTCTGCTCTGCTCCCAACAGATTTCCTGCACCTCGGATATCGAGGTCCTGTAATGCAATTTGCATACCCGACCCCAATCCTGAGAAGTTCTCCAATGCTTGGAGCCGACGTCGGGAGTCATCATTGAGAGCAGCAAGTGGGGGTGCTAAGAGGTAACAGAAGGCCTTCTTGTTGCTGCGTCCCACCCTTCCTCGCATCTGATGCAAGTCGCTCAATCCGTAATTCTGCGCACCATTGATGATAATAGTATTTGCATTGGGGATATCAATACCGTTCTCCACAATCGTGGTCGAGAGCATCACATCGTAGTCATAGTTCATGAAGTCGAACACCACCTCCTCAAGCTCTTGCGGATTCATGCGTCCATGTCCGATACATACACGGGCATCCGGAACATTCTTCACAATCAGCGCCTTCAATTCCTCCAGATTATTGATGCGGTTGTTGACAAAGAACACCTGACCATTACGGCTCATTTCGAAGTTGATAGCTTCGGCAATAATCTCTGGTGAGAATGTATGGATTTCTGTCTGTATCGGATAGCGATTCGGAGGTGGAGTCTGTATGATACTTAAATCGCGTGCTCCCATCAGAGAGAACTGCAAAGTACGCGGAATTGGGGTGGCTGTCATCGTGAGGGTATCCACATTGATTTTCATCTGTCGCAACTTCTCCTTCACCGACACTCCGAACTTCTGCTCCTCATCGATAACCAACAATCCAAGGTCTTTGAATTTCACATCCTTACCAATGAGTTTATGGGTTCCGATGATAATGTCCACCTTTCCCTCTTTAAGGTCTTCCAGCACCTCTTTTACCTGCTTAGCGCTACGTGCCCTGCTGATGTATTCTACCCTTACGGGGAAGTCCTTGAGGCGCTCGGAGAATGTCTGATAATGCTGATATGCCAATATCGTCGTAGGTACCAACACAGCTACCTGCTTGCTGTCGGATGCGGCCTTGAACGCAGCACGAATAGCCACTTCCGTCTTTCCGAATCCCACATCTCCACACACCAGACGGTCCATCGGCTGACGTTTCTCCATGTCGGCCTTCACGTCATTAGTTGCCTTGAGCTGATCGGGGGTATCTTCATAGATGAAACTTGCCTCCAACTCATGTTGCATATAGCTGTCTGGGCTAAAGGCAAAGCCGTCTTCATGCATACGTTGAGAATAGAGTCGTATCAAGTCGCGAGCGATATCCTTCACCTTCTTCTTCACACGTTCCTTCATCCGCTCCCACGCTCCTGTGCCCAAGCGGTTCAAGCGAGGCGGTTCACCTTCTTTGCCTTTGTACTTCGACACCTTGTTCAACGCATGGATGGACACATATACGATATCGTCATTCTGATAAAGAATCTTTATCATCTCCTGCATCTGCCCGTTTGTAGGCACACGTACCAAACCGCCAAAGCGGCCCACTCCGTGATCGATATGCACCACATAATCGCCCACCTCAAACTGCTGTATCTCCTTCAGCGTCAGCGCAACCTTTCCTCTGCGAGCCTTGTCGCTCTTGAGGCTATATTTATGATAACGGTCGAACAACTGATGGTCGGTAAAGTAACATTGCTTCATCGTATGGTCGATAAAACCTTCATGAATAGCAGTCGCAACCGGTGTAAAGGTAATGAGCGTATCTCCCTTGCGGTTGGCATCGAAGATATCTTCCAGACGCCGAATCTGTTTCTCGTTATCAGCAAAGATATTGATGGAATAGCCTTCGTTGATGAGTCGCTCAAACTCATTTGTCACCAATTCAAAGTTCTTATGAAACAAAGGCTGCATACCTGTATGAAAGCTCACATGCAGACTCTTGCTGTCTCGTGCCTCGTCCACATTACTGCTGCCGATGATGACTCGACGACGATTGGCGATATCGTGCAGGAACTCGTCCCTTGACGACAGGAACGAAGCATCCAACCCCTCCGCCCTATTCGCTCCGTCCGAAGCGTTCGCATGAGGCTGTTCTATCACCGCCTGGCGCGAGAATCCTGCTTGGCAAATCTCGTCGATCTTGTCTGCAACAAACGCCAAACTACGCGTCACGATGAGCGTATCATCGGGTAGGAACGACAACAAGGAAATATACCGACTCGGAGTCTCCAACAGGTCGGGCACAACAGTGATCGTATCCAGTTTGTCGCCCGACAGCTGACTCACAATATCGAACGTACGAATACTGTCTATTTCGTCGCCAAAGAAATCGACACGATAAGGGTCCTCATTGCTGAACGAGAACACATCGACAATGCTGCCACGAATGGCAAACTGACCTGGTTCATATACATAATCGGTACGCGCGAAGCCCAAGTCAAACAACCGAGACTCCAACTCCGTCACATCCACCATGCTACCCTTCGACAACACGATCGAATGCTGCTCTACATTCTGTCGCGACACAACCCTTTCAGCCAAAGCATCAGGATAAGTAACGATGAAGAGAGGCGAGTTGGGCGAAGCAAGAATGGACGTCAGCGTATTCGTACGCAGCAGCTCGTTGGCATCATCCTTCTGATTATACTTGATGGCTCTACGATACGATGAAGGGAAAAACACCACATCCTTGTCGCCAAGCATCTGAGTCAGGTCATGATAGAAATAGCCGGCATCCTCCTGATCGTCCAATACAAACAGATAAGGACGGCACGACTCATGCACCAATTCGCGACCAACCAAAGCAGCAAAATACAAAGCAGCAGATGAACCCTGAAGTCCATCTACCACAACATTCGATTTTCGTTTAGTGATCGCTTCCGCCAATCGCCTTACATCCGGATTCGACGCTAACGATTTCAGTAACTGTGAACGTTCCAACTGACAACTTTGATTTACAAGGTGAGATGAGATTGATAAGTTTGAGCAAACAAACGAATGAAACTCAAGGTTTCCTCACTGGCATGCATCGGAGTCATACCGTCAAGTTGTAAAGAATCAAAGTCAAGGTCTTGTGTAAAATCTCTCATAGGCAGCAATGGGATTAGTGAGTGATATGCTTTTACTTTAATAACGCAAATCCTTCACATTTATTTTGCAAACACCTAAATATTTTTCCGAATCTGCAGTTTTCGTAAAGGAAGAAACAAAAAGGGAGCTAGCTTCACAGCCCGCTCCAAGATGTTCCGATTTGACAGTACCTCACCATTACCCGCCGCAGCGACGGCAGCCTGTGGCCTAACTTCAAACCGATGAAGGCCGGTAAGGGTTTCAGCCTCGAGCGATATACCTTCGGAGTGTACCTTGAACTGTATAATGCGTTGAAGGGCCTTATAGAGAGTTGAATATTAAGTTAATCATCATGACCAAAGTGTTACAGTTACAGTTGTTACAATGAAAAAAAGAAGGTATTACCCCTTTCTTAATACTTTATAACTAATTGATATATAAGTAGTTATATAGTATATTAAGGAAAATGGGTACCTTAAAAATAACACTGTAACGACTGTAACGTAACGCTCA
>CACZXN010000043.1 GCA_902785075.1 uncultured Bacteroidales bacterium
CCTAACTAAGAGGTAACTAAGACCTAACTAGAACAGACCCCCTCTAACTCCCCCTCTAGGGGGAGGACGAGGGAACTTAGAAACCCCGTAGGGGTGACAGAACAAAGGATAGGGTGGGAACCCTATCTGAAAGACATAATATTTCGCCCCTACAGGGCGATGGGTGGGGTGTTTAAAACGAAATAGGGCTTCCGCCCTATCCTAAAATATGTCGCCCCGTTGGGGCTAAGAAATTCAAGAACCCCGTAGGGGTGACATAACAAAGGATAGGGTGGGAACCCTATCTGAAAGACATAATATTTCGCCCCTACAGGGCGATGGGTGGGGCGTTTAAACCGAAATAGGGCTTCCGCCCTATCCTAAATTATTTCGCCCCGTTGGGGCTATCAAATGCGTCAATAGTCAATAATCAATGGTCAATGGTCAAATAGTAAATAAATGTATGAACGAAAATAAAAGTAAGTGATTAGAGGAAAAATGACTTGACAAAAAGAATTGTTTGCATTATTATGGAAAATCAATCGTGAAATGAAAGAAAATAGTAAATAGTAAATTGTTAAATAGTAAATAATTACTATCTTTGCAGTGAAATAAAGAATAACTATGGCATTAAAAGCAGGAATCGTTGGATTGCCTAATGTGGGCAAGTCCACTCTTTTCAATTGTCTGTCGAGCGCCAAGGCGCAGGCAGCTAATTTTCCTTTCTGTACGATTGACGCTCAGATGGGGCAGATTTCAGTTCCAGACGAGCGACTCACCAAACTGGCGGAGATTGTCCACCCAGGACGTATCGTGCCTGCAACGTGTGACATCGTGGATATCGCTGGATTGGTGAAGGGTGCGAGTCAGGGTGAAGGACTGGGTAATCAGTTCTTGGGTAACATTCGCGAGTGTGACGCTATCATTCATGTGTTGCGTTGTTTCGATAATGGGAATATCGTGCATGTCGATGGGAGTGTGAATCCGGTTCGCGACAAAGAGGTGATTGACACAGAACTTCAGCTGAAGGACTTGGAGACCGTTGAGTCGCGTATCAAACGTGTGGAGAAACAGGCTAACGTGGGTGGTGACAAGATGGCAAAAGTGGAGCTGGGTTTGCTGCTCCGCTATAAGGGGGCTTTGGAGCAGGGCAAGAGTGCTCGCGTGGTGGAGCTGGAGAATGCTGACGAGGAGGCTGTAGCGAAGCAGATGTTTCTGCTGACCACCAAGCCTGTGTTGTATGTCTGCAATGTGGACGACCAGAGTGCGAAGGAGGGAAACGAATATGTGAATGCTGTGCGTGAGGCCATCAAGGGTGAGGATGCGCAGCTGCTCATCATCTCTGCCCAGACAGAAGCCGATATTGCCGAGCTGGAGAGCTATGAGGAGAAGCAGATGTTTCTGGAGGATATGGGATTAGAAGAGAGCGGATGTAACCGCCTGATTAAAGCCATCTATGCCCTCCTCAACCTGCAGACATTCATCACAGCCGGACCTATGGAGGTGAAGGCTTGGACGTTCCGCAAGGGATGGAAAGCTCCCCAGTGTGCTGGAGTCATCCATACCGACTTCGAGAAGGGTTTCATCCGTGCTGAGGTCATCAAGTATGAGGACTATATGAAATATGGTTCGGAGGCAGCTGTACGCGAGGCAGGTAAGCTGGGCGTAGAGGGTAAGGACTATGTGGTGCAGGATGGCGACATCATGCATTTCCGCTTTAATGTGTAATGGAAGAATCGCAAATTTGCTAACGTCATGAATACATTGTTTATCGATTGGCAGCCTCATGTTGAGGCATTTCAGATTGGTTCGTTCAGCATCAGATGGTATGCGCTGTTGTGGGCAGTCGGATTGGTTGCTGCCTATTTCATTGTGAAGTATCTATACAAGCATCAGGGCATTTCGCTTGATAAGTTCGACCCGCTGTTCCTGTATTGCTTCTTTGGCATTCTGATAGGTGCTCGTCTGGGTCATTGCCTGTTCTATGAGCCTGATCACTTTTTGGGTAGCACAAACGGAGTGATAGAGATGTTTCTGCCGATAAAGATTCTGCCCGATGGGAGTTGGAAGTATCACGGCTATGCAGGATTGGCCAGCCACGGAGGTGCTTTGGGCTGTCTGATTGCGATGCTCATCTATGCCAAACGTAATCATGTAAGGTTTACGACCGTGCTCGACAATGTGTGCATCGCTACTCCTTTTACCGCTTTCTGTATCCGTATGGGAAACCTGATGAATTCGGAAATCGTTGGCAGACAGACAGATGTGCCTTGGGCATTCATCTTCCATACCAATGATTCGATGGTGGGTGGAACTTTGGTTGCACGTCATCCAGCCCAGCTCTACGAAGCGTTGGCTTATTTACTGATCTTCATCATCCTGCTGGTAATCTATTGGAGACTCAACCGCTTCGGCATCCGCTCAGGAGCAGGAACGGGGATGTATTTCGGTTTGTGTCTCACGATGATATTCACATTCCGATTCTTCATTGAGTTCATCAAGAAGGAGCAAGTGGACTTCGAAAAGGGAATGGCGCTCGATATGGGACAGTTGCTGAGCATCCCGTTCATCATCGTGGGCGTCTATTTCACCATACGCGGCATTCGACTATTTAAGAAATACCTAAACGATCACGAATTATATCTCAAGGATTATGCCAACCAGTAAATCTCACAAAGGTCTTATCACTACGATCATCATCCTGGTCGTGCTGCTACTTGGAGCGGGCGGCTGGATATGGTATAGCTGCTCGAACAAGGAGAGCAAGATCGACTTGGAGAACTACACCCCTGTGGAGGAGTTCAAACCAGCTTTCGAGGCCCTGAACAAAACTCCTGAGCCTCAGTACGATATCGAGGAGACTGTGCGTCTGCTGAACGGATTGGAAGTGGCGCAGAACCAGTCGGGCGACTTCTTCGCTTTTCTTGAATTTATGGCCAAGCAGGACTACAGCAAAGTGCCTGCAGAGGTGTTGGAGGCTAAGAAGAAACTGTTGCCAATCTTACAGAAGATGTTTGAACTGCAGAAGGAGTACGATGAGTTGGACAATATCTGGATGTTGGCTCGAAGTGCTACAAGCGGAGTTTCGAACTTTGCTGAGAATGCCAATCCGATTTCCGTCCTTTCCACCATCTTCACAGGCGACCCTTTCTCATCGGTCAGCATCAATAAGAATCTGGCAGAAGCCAAGACAGCCGCTTTCGAGCAATACGAGAAAGACCAGAAATTGAAGGAGTCATTGAAGAAGGAAATTGAGGAGATCCGTATGTCGTATATCGACTATCTGTCGGAGTATGCTCCTATCTATTTCAAATACATGAACGAATGGGACAAGCTCTGTCTGGATCGCGATAAAGCCTATCTCGACATCTATGCGGGCAGAACGAAGGATGCCTATAATGCTGTGGAGAAGGTACTCGACAAGTATCCCACGAACCGCGAGGCAATGTTGCTGAAAGCCTTGTCGTTGATACAGATGAGCAACACCCTTCCTCAGACGAATGGGCTGCAACCATTGAATCCTGAACTCGACTCGATTCCTGAGAATCCAAACGACAAACATCTGACAGAAGCTTACGCCATCTTGGAGGACTATACGGAGTTGTATCCCAACCGTAGTGCACCAGCTTTGGTGCTGAAGGGATTGATTAACCTGAAAGAGGGTAATGAGTCGAAAGCGATGTCGTTCTTCGACCAAGCAAGCGTGGAATACCCACGTCAGGCAGCAGCTCTTACCGACTTGCTCGACTCATACAAGAACCGTTCGTATCTCAATAAATCGAGCGAAGGAAAATACCTGCTGAAGCTCTATCGCAGCACGATGGAGGGGTACGGAATGTTCAGCCCAAATCTGCTGAAAGCAAAATACTATGCGCAACAGGGCGACCTCGAGGAAAGCAAGGAGGAAATCTTCAACCACTTCTACCGTAGAGGCAATCAGGGTGTTTATGATTGCCTGCTCAGCGATATGCAGTACTGCGAGGAAAATATGTACAGCATCTTCAAGCAGCTGCTGATGGAGCAGTCGTTCATCGACGTGAGTGTAGAACCTACGACTGACTGGCTTGTGAGCAAGAACGACGATGAGGTAAAGGTCATCATCAACAACCGCAGCGATGTGGATCTTGAAAATGTGCGCATCTTCCTCTGTCTGCATTATACGGATATGTACAAGGATGAGTATGATGTGGTGAAATGTCCGTCAATCAACATCATCAAGCATCATGACAAGACCGAGATTGGAGTGGTGAAGCTGACCTACGAAGACAAGAAGTATGACGACATCACCCGCATTCGTGCGATTGCGATGACTGACGACAAGATATGCTGGATAGACAATGTGGATTATAAGTATGTACATGCTTATGAGGCATCGAAGGCGAGCGACAAGACCAAAAAGCAGAATCAAACTCGTCGTGAGGAGTTCTTGAATGACTTCAACGTGACCAGCGAATCGCTGTTGTCAACCATCAGTACCGGCATCAAAATCTACAGCAATATCAAGAATGGAGATAAGAGCATCTGGGACAGCGTGACAGACATCTGGTCGGGTGACGATAAGAAACTGAAGATTGAGTTGCCACGTATCCTTAGCCTCATCGACCCTGTATTCTCGCTCCATCAGTTGAAAGATAAGGATAACGCCGTATTGCCAAAGGAGAACTATCTGGCAGGCAACAACATCCGATTGAAATTCGACTATGAACCAAAGAATGGTGACATCATTCCGCTCTACATCTATAGCGACTATGTATCGTTCAAGGTGACCATACAGTTCAAGGATGGAAAGGCAGAAATCCAGAAGATAGAAATCGTATAACCCAATAGCATCAAATCCTTATGAAAATGACGATCGCAGCAATCGGCTGCATTTTACTTATGACTGCTTGTTCAAACAAATCTGCCCTTAAGGGGGAAGCTGCAGAGGGACAGTTTACTCAAGGTAACCCCTACCTGCCACTTTGGGAGCATATCCCCGATGGAGAGCCTTATGTATTTGAAGACCCAGACAACCCAGGGAAGTATCGTGTGTATATCTATGGTTCGCACGACAACCTGATTACCGAATACTGCGGACGCGATCAGGTGGTGTGGTCGGCTCCAGTTGACAGCCTCAACAAGTGGCGCTATGACGGCATCATCTTCAGTGTGGGTAAAAATGCAAAGGGCGAACAGCTCGATCGTGAAGGAAAATGTGATGTGCTCTATGCACCCGATGTAACGCTTATGGTCAATCCTGACGGAACAAAGACCTACTACCTCTATCCCAACAATCAGGCAGGTGGCCGTAATGGTATGATTGCGAAAAGCAGCCGTCCTGACGGACCTTTTGAGGTGTGCAACTGGAACAAGGATAATCCTTTCGTGACAGATGGAGTGTTGGCATTCGACCCAGCAGTCTTTGTGGACGATGATGGGCGTGTGTATGGTTACTGGGGATTCGAACGCTCGTATGCTGCTGAGCTCGACCCAACAACGATGGCTACAGTAAAACCTGGTACGCAGATTGTGGAGGATATGGTTTCAGGAAGATATCATGATGGTATATTCAGCTTCTTCGAGGCTTCGTCTATCCGAAAGATTAAGGACAAATATGTCTTTATCTACAGTCGATTCACGAAAGACGGAGAGTTTGGTTTGCCCGTCTCAAACTATACGTTAGCATACGCCTATAGCGACAACCCACTTGGCCCTTGGACCTACGGAGGAACCATCATCGATGCACGTGCTCGTGAGAAAGATGAAGCAGGCAACGTAATCGCTTCAGCTACGATAGACGGAAACACACATGGAAGCATCTGTGAGATCAACGGAAAATGGTATGTATTCTATCATCGTCAGACGGGTACGGACGAATATGCTCGTCAGGCTATGGTAGCTCCGATTGAGGTGAAAGTGGAGGAAGGTCCTGGTGGAAAGGTCGAGATTTCTGAGGGCGAATATACTTCAGAGGGTTTCTCGCTGAATGGACTTAATCCGTTAGAGCGTCACTCTGCAGGTATCGCTTGCTGGTACACAGGACCTCAACCTGCTATCCATGAATGGCCAAACAACAAGTTCTTTGGGTCGTATGTGGCTTCATCGTATGGAACAGATAATAAGTTCGAAGCGCCCTATGATTTGAAGAACAACACCAACCCTGTTGTCAACAATACTGACGGTTCGATTGTGGGCTACAAGTACTTCAATTTCGACATGCTTCGTGACCACAAAAGTGTGGCTTTGGTGCTGAATCTTGTACCAGAAGGCGTTGATGGAGTCATTGAAATCATGGCTGGGCGTCCTTGGGAATCGCAGGGAGGTCAGCTCTTAGGTACTATAGAGTTGAAAGCCGATATGCCTAATGTGCCTACAGAACTATCTGCAGACCTCTCATCGGATGTTCGTCTTGAAGGCAAGACAGCTATTTTCTTTAAGTTCTCTTCGGAAACAAAGGAGAAGTCGCTCTGCACTCTTTGGGACTTCTACTTCAAGTAGGGTGTAAGTGTTTATTTGCGTCTTTCGCCGACGATAAGGAACACTTCGTCCTTCAACGCATCAGGTAGCTCTACGGCACGCAGTTGAAGGCTTCGTACCCATCCTGCTACCTCATACTCCCGCATCGTGTAAAGTACCTCACGAAATTCTTCGACAGCTTCATCTGAATAGTCGGATGAGGCTGTTCCACGATAGCGGTCAAGCTCCTCATCGTTGTAATACTCTATCTCTTTGCTGACAGCAGCCAGCAGGCTGTCTTTCTCGCATACTTCGTGCTGCCCGCAACACTCCATGTCTTCTATCTGTTTGATGGAAGGCATTTCTGTGATTTCTCCTCGTTCGAGCTTTTTCTTGAGCGAACGATTACGTAGGTAGCCGAGTACGAAGGCAACTGCTCCGAGGGCAAAAAGGCTGATTATGAGATATAGCATAGTTGGAATCCTATCTTTTCGAGGTCTGACCAATAAGTGGGGTATGATTTGTTCACGACTGAGGGGTCTTCAATGGTGATTTCGCCCAGGCGTAGGGCACAAGGGGCAAACGACATCGCCATACGATGATCGTGATAGGTGGCGATGGTGAACGAGTCTTTTGTTGCTTCACAATGTCCGTCCCACGATAACGAGTCGTCTGTGGCTTCTAACCCGAATCCCATCTTCGCTAATTCTGTCTGCAAGGCGCTGATGCGGTCAGTCTCCTTGATGCGTAGTGTTCGAAGTCCTGTAAAACGGAAGGGGAGCGCATTCATGCAACAAGTTACAACGAGTGTCTGAACCAAATCGGGACAGTCTTCGAAATCGTATGTAAATGCTTTAGGAACGAGTTCCGGTTTGTGCGATGGACTTCCTACGGGTTTCGCTTGCTGCTGATGGAGCCGGTTGAAGATATCGTCGCACACTCGATCTCCTTGGATGCTGTCCTTGATGAGTGATTGCGGACGGAAGGCTATGGGTTGGATGCCTGCGATAGAGGCTATCTCGTACCAATACGAAGCAGCTGTCCAGTCGGCTTCGATCGTGATGGCTTGCTGAGGGTTGTAGTTGTATCCGTGTTCCACCCTGATGGTTCGTTGATCGGTCCAATCTACGCTTGCGCCAAACTTCCGCATGAGTTCTATCGTTATATATAAATAAGGTGTGGATACCAATTGGCCTTCAAGCTTCAGGGTCAGCCCATCTTGCATCGTGGGGGCAATCATCAGCAGGGCAGAAATGAACTGCGAGCTGACTCCTCCATTCATGGTGAGACAACCGCCACGTAGCGATTGGTTGCCAGAGATGCGAAGTGGAGGGAATCCCTCTTTCCCCGTGTATTCGATTGTAGCACCAAGTGTCCTAAGCGCATCCACCAAGATGCCTATTGGACGTTCCTGCAGCCGTTGTGTGCCTGTAATCGTGTGGGTTCCTTTGCAGACAGCCAGATAAGCGGTACCAAATCGCATTGCTGTTCCTGCAGCACATACATCAACGATAGCGCTCTCATGCTGAAGCATCTCTGCAACTACGCGTATATCGTCGCATAAGTCGGATAGCGGTTGGTGTAATACCCGTCCTGGCTCCACTCCGTTGAGTGCAGAAAGAATGAGTACACGATTGGCGATACTCTTTGATGGAGGTAGGTCAATCGTGCACGGTTGTATAGATTGTGGTGCTATTATCCGTAGTTTCATCACTCTCTTACGATGGTCTGTTCGCGGTCAGGACCTACAGAGATAATAGCGATTGGGGTTTCGAGTTGTTGTTCAAGGAATTCGATATAATCCTTGAATGCTTCTGGGAAATCGGCCTCTGACGAGCATTCTGTAAGGTTCTGCTTCCATCCTGGCATCTCTACATAAACTGGTTCGATGCCTTCGTTGATGTCGTATGGGAAGTAGTCGATGAGATGTCCGTTTTGGTTGTATGCCACACAAGCCTTGATGGTTTCGAAGTCGTCGAGTACATCGCTCTTCATCATAATCAGTTTGGTCACACCATTGATCATGATGGCATACTTGAGGGCTACCAGGTCAATCCATCCACAGCGGCGTTCACGTCCTGTTACGGCTCCGTATTCGTGTCCGATAGCACGTATCTTGTTGCCTGTTTCGTCGAAGAGTTCTGTAGGGAATGGTCCTGCTCCCACACGTGTACAGTATGCCTTGATGATGCCGTACACCTCGCCAATCTTGTTGGGACCAAGTCCGAGACCTGTACATGCTCCTGCACAGATGGTGTTGCTTGAAGTGACAAATGGATACGATCCGAAATCGATGTCGAGCATTGTGCCTTGAGCTCCTTCGCAGAGTACTGACTTACCTTCTTTCAGCAGGCGGTTCACCTCGTGTTCGCTGTCAACGAGTTCAAACTGGCGCATGTATTCGATACCTTCCATCCAATGTTTCTCGATGTCTGTGATATCGTAGTCGGTATAGTTGAGGGCGCGCAGCATCTCTTCGTGGCGTGCTTTGTGGGCTGCATATTTCTCTTCGAAGTTGTCGAGGATGTCTCCCACACGCAGTCCGTTGCGGCTGATTTTGTCTGTATAAGTAGGTCCGATACCTTTGCCTGTTGTGCCCACTTTGTTCTTGCCTTTTGCTGCCTCGTTGGCTGCGTCGAGCAATCTGTGGGTTGGCATTATCAGGTGTGCTTTCTTTGAAATATGCAGGCGGCTCTTCAGTTCGTGTCCCGATTTCTCAAGCTCTTTGGCTTCGTCCATAAAGAGGTCTGGAGCAAGCACCACACCATTGCCGATGATGTTTACCTTGTCGCCTTGAAAAATACCAGAGGGGATAGAGCGGAGCACATATTTCTGTCCTTCAAACTCGAGGGTGTGTCCTGCGTTTGGACCTCCCTGAAATCGTGCTACTACATCGTATCGAGGAGTGAGCACATCCACCACTTTTCCTTTTCCTTCGTCTCCCCATTGGAGACCCAATAGAACATCTACTTTCATTTTTGTTGTATTTTTTGCTTTCTTTTCTCTCGGTTTATTTTTGCTTGACATTTTGCACAGATGCCGTAAATCATTACTGAGCAGTTGGTCATCTTGAATTTCTTGTATTTCTTCTGACTGAGAAACAACTGGATGGTTGGGTCTTTGAACTCAAACAGCTGATTGCAGATAGTGCAACACATGTTGTGGTGGGTCTGTGTTTGGATGCAGGCCTCGTATTCTACCCCTTCGTTGCCATTCGAGCGCTTGATGACCAGTCCAGCTTTGAAAAACAGTTCCAGATTGTTGTACACAGTCACACGTGTCACGGGGAACTCTTCTTGGAGGTAGTCCCATATCATATCGACTGTAAAGGGTAGGTTCACCGAGTAGACGGTTTCCAGAATCTTCTGTCGCTCGGGAGTGTTTCTGAGCCTTTTGAGGTTGATATAGTTGCGCAGTATCTGTTGTGCTTCAGCCAGTCGGGTATTTTCGCTCATATTTCTCGTCCAATAATCCAATGAGGTTGTTTGCCAACCTTCTGACATACATGTTGCTGCTCTCGGTCATCGATTGTGCCTGGTCGTATAGTTCTTCTACCGAGCGTTCCTGCATCTCGCGTCTTCGCACGATGTGATAGATGGTGCTGAGTCCGCATAGTTGTCTGATTTCGTTGTCGGATGCTATCCAGCAGAATGCTTGGTTGGTGGCATAGGGCAGGTGTTGAAACAGATGTAGGCTCACTATCTGGGCTATCTCGGCTGTGTGGATGTTTTCCACCCAGATGTCGGCCAGTTCTTCGCAGAAGGAGTCGATGGGTTGTATGAGTGCAGCCAGAATCTTACACTCCCTCACCGATTCTTTCCATAGTGCTTGTGCCAGTTCGTGATGCTTGCCGAATTCGGAAGCTATCTCCTGCAGTCGTGGCAGTTCTACTCCCCAGTTCACACGATAGTCGTCCGTCTGTCGCATTGCAGCCGAGGCCACCCCGTTCATGTTGGCATGTAGCTCCTTCTTAATTGTTGACAAGAGGGAGGGTACTGTAGTCTCTGCTGTATCTGAGCATTTGGTCGGCATAACTCTCTGTATAGTCTACGGTCACGTCTGTAGCATTTCCGTCTTTGTCTGTCACGAGTGTGTACCTTGGGTTAATGAATCCCTTGTATGGAGCCAGGTTGAGTTGGTCGTATCGGCTCAGCACCTCGTGGTGGAGAGTTTGGTTCACCTTTACTCCATAGGTTTCTACAAGTTCCTTTGCTGCTTGGTAGTCACCTGTACTCTTGATGCGTTGTACTTCTTTGAGCAGTTCGCCAAGCAGTTCGCGCAATTGCGTGTAGCTGTTGATTCTGACGAATGTCTTATTGTCG
This sequence comes from uncultured Bacteroidales bacterium, assembly GCA_902785075.1. Classification (GTDB taxonomy): domain Bacteria; phylum Bacteroidota; class Bacteroidia; order Bacteroidales; family Bacteroidaceae; genus Colivivens. The sequence continues at coordinate 10,737 of CACZXN010000043.1, forward strand.
ATGTTCACCATCACCATCGTCTTCTGCTCCTTGCCCTTTTCCAGACACCAATGAGCGATGAGCGAACGATTGCGCATGTGTGCTTCTTCGATATTCTTACCTGGTTGGATGCGTACCAGCTGTGTTATCAGTCCGTTCATCATGTACTGATAGTATTCTGCCTTGTAGGCATCTGCATCGGGTACAAGTCCGAGTTCTACCATTTTCTCGTCTGCCAGATAATAGAGAGCAAACAGGTCGGCACGAGCTTCCTCGATGGTCGATCCGTATGCTTTCAGGCTATCGTCTTCGACACCTGGCATCATCTTGCCCGAACCGTGTCCCAGACATTCGTGGAGGTCGGTATGCAGGTCGCTTGTTAATTCTGAGTATTTGTCCATCATATCCACCTCGTGCTTGGAGATGCAGAATTCTTGACGCATTCCGCTTCCTCCTGCTTGGTTATAAGCGTGAGTCAGGTTGCCAATGGTCACCGATTTGCTGCCGTGCTCCTTTCGTATCCAGTTAGAGTTTGGCAGGTTGATGCCGATAGCTGTCGATGGGAACAGGTCGCCTCCCAGGATAGCTGCCGTGATGACCTTTGCCGTGATTCCCTTCACGTTCTTTTTCTTGAATTGGTCGTCGATAGGCGAGTTGTCCTCAAACCACTGAGCGTTTGCACTCAGGCACTCGGTACGTTTGGTTGCCTCTACGTCCTTGAAGTTCACGATTGACTCCCAAGAACATTTCAGTCCCAGCGGGTCACCATAGCACTCGATGAATCCGTTTACGAAGTCCACCATCGGAGCTGTATTCTCTACCCAAGCGATACTGTATTGGTCGAAGGTTGCCAAGTCGCCCGTCTTGTAGAATTCTGTCAGCTTGTCAATCACCTCAATCTGTTTCTCGTCCTCAGCATATTTGCGAGCCTTGCCCAGATACTCCAGAATCTTCGTGATGGCCTCTCCATACAAGCCAGAAGCTGTCCAACGCTTCTCTACGATTTCGCCGTTAGGCAGTTTCACCAGTCGGCTGTTCATGCCGAACATTCCGGGGTGCTCCTTGTCGGCCCATTGAGCTTTCTGTTTCTCATAGAATCGTTCAGCCTCCTCTTGTGTCACACCTTGATAATAATTGCTGGCAGAGGTCTGAATCAAGTCTTCACCTTCTGCCAGATTCACACGCTTGTGCATCACGTTGAAGTCGAACATCACCTTACATATCTCGTCAACGTCAATTTGGGCTGCCAACTCAGGTGTTGCACAGCGCTCCCATTGCTCGCGGAACCAACATTCACGGAAGTCTGGAGCGAACTTATCCGAAGCATAGTGATGGTGTATTCCGTTCGAGAACCAAACACGTTTCAGATACTCCTCCATCTCCTGAAAGTCTTCCGTCTCGTGATTCACTCTCTTGTCCTGATAGATGGTTTCCAACATCTTGCGGATGCGCAGGTTGTAGGCACCGTTTTGGTCGTAGAGGATATCGCGGCCATACAGCGCAGCCTCGCTTAGGTTGTAAATCAACAACTTCTGATTCAAACTTAGGTTTTCGAATCCTTCAACCTTGTATCTGAGCATCTGCAAGTCTGCAAACCGCTCATTAGCATACTCAAACGTATCGTTGTCCGACCCGCTGTTAGGGCCTCCACACGACATTAATGACAATGTAATCATGGTCATAATTAATACGATAATCTTTTGTGTTTTCGACTTTTCCACGTGATCGCACTTTAGTGTGTTAAACAATTACCTTAGTTTGATAACTCAATTACCTATCCAAAAACACTGCAAAGATAATCATTTTTCATGAGTTGGCATCATGAAATGTAAAAAAATTATAATTTTTTTGTTCATAATCGATAAAGCCATTCAGAATTGCTCCTTCCACCCCGTTATTTATATGCCTTCCTTGAACCCTGAATCCTTGAACCCCGTAGGGGTGAAGACCCACCCCCGTACCCCTCCCTCTAGGGCGGGGAAAAGACCCACCCCCTTACCCCTCCCTCTATGGAGGGGAGTAGAATGTGAGAATATATAAATTGCTAAATAAATCAATGGTCAATCGTCAATGGTCAATCGTCAATGGTCAATGGTCAATGGTCAATAATCAATCGTCAATGGCCAATGGTCAATCGTCAATCGTCAATGGTCAATCGTCAATAGTCAATCGTCAATGGTCAATCGTCAATTAATCAGCCCCTTAGTGCCTCATTTTTATAGGGTTTTAGATGAATTTCCTACTTTTTTCAATTCTTTATCCGCTATCCTACCACTAATCCTCCTTTTTTTATTACCTTTGTCGTCGAAATTCAACTAATAGACTTAATTATGAGGAAAATTGCTAAACAACTGACTGAACTTATCGGCAATACGCCATTGGTGGAACTGAATCATTTTTCTGCATCTCAGGGGCTTGCGTCTCCGATTGTTGCGAAGGTGGAGTTTTTCAACCCGGGAGGTAGTGTGAAGGACCGTATTGCGTTGGCGATGATTGAGGATGCAGAACAGAAGGGTGTGTTGAAACCGGGTGCTACGATCATCGAGCCTACATCGGGAAATACAGGCGTAGGATTGGCTCTGGTGGCTGCCGTGAGGGGCTATCACCTGATTCTCACAATGCCCGAGACGATGAGCGAGGAGCGTCGTAACCTCGTGAAAGCGTATGGGGCAGAGGTGCGTCTGACTGCTGGTAAGGATGGGATGACGGGTGCTATCCGTGAGGCTGAAAAGCTGCGTGACTCGATTCCTGGGAGTGTCATCCTGCAACAGTTTGAGAATGCGGCTAATCCGGCTCGACATTTTGCGACTACTGGTCCTGAGATTTGGAGAGATACGGATGGACAGGTGGATATTTTCGTGGCTGGAGTAGGTACGGGCGGTACGGTATCTGGTATCGGACGTTATCTGAAGGAGCAGAATCCGAATGTGAAGATTGTGGCTGTGGAACCAAAGAGTAGTGCTGTGTTGAATGGAGGAGAGAGTGGTCCGCACAAGATTCAGGGTATCGGAGCCGGATTCGTGCCTAAGACCTATGATGCTGCGGTTGTGGATGAGGTGTTCGATGTGGATAACGACGATGCGTTGCGTACTGGGCGCGAGTTGGCTCAGCAGGATGGGTTGCTGGTGGGAATCAGCAGTGGTGCTGCTGCTTTTGCTGCTGCTCAGATTGCCAAGCGTGAGGAGAACAGGGGTAAGATGGTGGTGGTATTGCTGCCCGATACGGGTGAGCGCTATCTGAGTACTGCTCTCTATGCCTTCGACGACTATCCGCTTTAAGCGATTGATACAAGGAGCAAAAAGAAAGCCACCCAACGTAATGTTGAGCGGCTTTTCTGTTTCATAGGGTTGGCTCCGTGTTACAACTGGATGGTCAACATGGTGAATGAGTAAGCTGGGAGTTCAATATCCATCTTCTTGCTTACCTTCACGTCTTCGATAACAGGAGCGATGGGCTGCTGGTCGAAGTTGTTCTCGTCGGTTGGCTGACCTGAGAGGGTGGTCTTCTTCGCCATAGGTTTCAAGCTCTTGAAGCGTGAGAGGTTGAGCGATGCGGTCTTCTTGTCGGCTGTGTCGTTACAGATCTTGACAAAGAGTTGGCGTGTTATCACGTTGAGCACAACTGACTGCTCGTTGAGTTTCTCTGTCGCATTCTTGATGGTGACGCAGTCGCCATAGTAGTACTGACCAGCTGACTGTCCGAACATCTGCTGAACGTAGTAGCTGCAAGTGAGGAACGGACGCTCGTTGTCGAAGTAGATGAGGTCGGGGTTCCAGTTGGTTGCGTTCTTGCGTGCAAACAGAGGTGCATAGGATGTCATGCATACGACATCTCCATTACGCTCTACGTGTAACAGGTAGAGTGCTTCAGCCAATGCGTCCTGCAACTTCTTGTCCTTTGCTGCATATTCGCCTAAGTAAACCTTGGTCTTGCGGTCGCGTGGATAGTTGTCGTACTGACGGGTGTTCATGAAATACTCTTTCTGCTCGTAGTAGTGCTCGTCCATGATTGGCATACCTGTCTCTACAGCGAGCTTCCATCCTGCCTCGTAGTCGCCGTTTCCTGGGTGTGAACCCGGACCTGCTGTACCTACGATGACGATTTCAGGATGAGCCTTTGTCACTCTGTCATAGATATACTTGAAACGCTCGATGAATTCGGGAGAGATTTTCTCTTCGTTACCCAATCCGAGGTATTTGAGGTTGAATGGCTTTGGATGACCTGCATCGGCACGGATTTTTCCCCACTTGGTATTCACGTCACCATTTGCCCACTCAATGAGGTCAAGTGCTTCGTCAACCCACTCGTCCATCTCGCTCATAGGTACGACATCCTGAGCCTGTCCGCGCATGCTCCATCCACCATTTGCTCCCTGACAGCTGACACCACATGGGAGGATTGGAAGAGGCTCCATACCTAAGTCTTCGCAGAACTGGAAGTACTCGAAGTAGCCTAATCCGACTGACTGATGATAGCCCCATGTGTTCTTCTGCTGCTTACGTGTTTCCTTCGGACCAACGGTGTTCTTCCAACGATAGGTGTTCCAGAATCCGTCACCTCCACCATGAACCACACATCCGCCAGGGAAACGCATGAAGCTAGGATGCAGGTCGGCTAGAGCCTGCGCGAGATCCTTGCGAAGTCCGTGACCCTTGTAGGTGTCTTCTGGCATCAACGATACCATATCAATATCCATATCGCCGACCGTCAGGCAGAGAACCTGCAGGGATGCGTTGTTGTTGTCGTCAAGGGCTGTAATCTGTGCCTCGAACTTCTTCCAACCGGTATTGTCAACCGTGAATTCGACCTCACCCAGCGATTTCAGTTGGTTCCATCCAGCAGAAGCTGTGAGTGCTACGCGTATCTTCTTCGCATCTCCCTTCACGTTGCGCATAAAGGCAGAGAAGTTGTATTTCTCACCTTTCTTGACGAGGATGCCATCGAATCCTCGGTTGGAAATACCGAATCCTGTCCAACCGTTGTAATCGTAATACTGCTTTGCACGTTCAGTATGCAGACGCATGTAGTTTGGGTTGTTGGGATGAATAGGGTTGATTTGCATAGGTTGCATGTAACCCGTAGAGTGACCTGGACGTTCCATGCGCCAAGCAGTACCTGGTCCCCATCCGTCGCGTTCAACAGGACTGAACTCGAACGAACCGTTCTGAATTAACTCTGCATACAGACCTCCATCGGCTGAAGAACTGATGTCCTCGAAGAAGATACCGATTAGTTCGTCGCTGATAGCTTTTCCGCCAGCTGGTGCTGTCATCCATTTTTGAGCCGAGAGGCTCAATGTGGAAGCAATCATCAATGCTCCTAGTGTTAGTAGCTGTTTCATGTTTCTGTTTTCTTTTTTGTTTTATTAATTATATGAATAAAAGTTTTATTAGTTCAACTTCATACTCTCCCCCTAAAGGGGGTCGGGGGGCCGTTCTTAGCTCTAGTCCTCCCCCTAGAGGGGGTCTGCTAGAGGGGGAGCTTTTGAGGGTGACCACTCCCCGCCCTAGAGGGAGGGGCAAGGGGGAGGGTCTGTTAAAGGGGGAGTTAGAGGGGGTCTGGGTCTGTTAGTTCCCATCGTCGTTCCAGTGTCCCTGCAGACGTCCCATGGTAGAGTCTTTATCATGAGACTTATAGTGGGTTTTCTGATCCAGAAAATCGTACGTGTAGATATATTCTGTCTCTGACTCTGTTGTATCAAACCAATCCAACACAGGGCTGTTAGTCGTAAGACCAGAGATGACGATGCTACCTGCGTTTTTGCTATAACCACTTCCTTTGATGCTATAAGAGACATCAGAGGTTGTATTACCGCTTTGGTTGACCTCCCAATCGCCATCGATTCCCCAATCCATACGAACCTCATCGTCTTTCGCCTCGTAGTTGTACGAAGAAAGTACGTATCGCCAACCATCATTGTTGCGCTCACCATTGATGAGCTCACCGGTTAACATGGTTATTGCGGTCACAGGATCGGACATATCGAATGTATAGACACCACCTTCAACTACGAGGGACAGATTGGCATGTCCCTCATCGTCCATGGTGAAGCCCATCACGATAGGCAGCTTGTCCTGTTCAATCTTAGGATGTGCCTCGCCATTCACCCAGTGGTTGTGGTCGTAAGTGCCTTCCAGTTCACCCTCGAAAATGATATCTGCATCCAAGTCGGATATATCAGGATCTGGTCCCCATTGATAAACGTAAATGGTGAATTGTTTCGTTTTTCCGTTGGGGTAGTAAGCCTTTAGCGTGATGGTTGATGAGCGTTCTTCGTCGGTTTCGTCAGCTTTGATGGTAATCGTGTTGTCGGTCGTAGATACATCCAACCACCATGCTGGTACATCGGTGACAAACCAAGTCACCCCTTCGGGTACATATACGTCGATGGTATAGCTACCTCCTTCGGGTTCGAACTCTATATCGTCTGTGGAGAGTGCGAACGTTTCTTCGGCTTTAGTGACAAACTTGATTGGTTTGCTCATGTAGCGTCCACCTGGGGCAGAAGCAGAGGAGAGATAGGCATAAACCTCGTATTGGGAGTCTGGTTCCAGATTGTCGATGAGCATCGGAGGGAGATTGAAAGCGCTTACTTCTTGTTTTCCGTCAGGTCCTACAAGGATGTAGCCCATGTCGATGATGGAGCCTTCTGGGTAGATTTCCTTATAGCTGCCGCTGATGACGGCTGAGGTCGCCTTGATGTCCGTCACTTTCACCTCTACATGGTATGCCTGCTCATGAATGATATCCGGCTCAGGCACACTCTTTATGATGTCTTTCTTGCGCCAGACGTACTCAACGACCTGTTTGGCCTCTTCTTCAGGAACAGCAAAACCGAACGTGTTGTGTAAGTTCTTTTTGAAGGTATCCGTAAAGTCAGACCAAGTCATATCGATATCGACACGATTGACCACAATACCCAGGAGGGTGGATATCGTTTCCAATCTTTTGTCCTTTTTAGCGATTGCATCAACGACGGCCTCTGTACCATAATCAATCGCCAGTTCACTTCCCGTCACACCCAAAGAGTAGCCTCGAAATGCATTCGCAGCTCCATGGAACAACTTTGAAATATAATCAGTGGCCAATGAGGGTTTCATTCCTGGTTTATCATAGCCGAGTCCCTTTTCTGTCACTTCATACACGGTCGATAGGTTTGAATTTCCGTCTGACATATAGTCGAACATATCGGCAAACTGATTGTAGATTCCTTGCATGGTTGGATCACGGCGGAGGGTTGATTGTCTGAGTGGTGCAGCGTGTTGAAATCTCATACAAACACAGCACGAATCAGGGCGGATCGACAATGTTTCCCAATCGATCTCATAAGAGCCGACTGCATATTGGTCTTCCGTCTCTTGGTAGTAGACGATGTGGTCGTCCATCGTGTCAGTTGTGGGGTCATGCGTAGCCATGCAGAATCCTTGACTTGTAGGGCATAGGATGTAAGTGGTGTAGTTGATGAAGTCGTACAACAGGAATACCGTCTCTCCGTTTCCGTTAACGAATGCAGAGATGGCTCCGTCCTTCGATACGATGTCAGCGAACGATGTCTGGTCAGTCCATTGATCTGCATTAGTAGTAAGACATAGTGTATTTGGTGTAGCAACCCCTCCTTCAATCTTTAGAATCAGTTGGGTGAGTGCTTTGAGGTCTGCCTCGTCTATGGTTCCGTCACTATTTACATCCGCTTGTGAGTCATGAAAGCGTAAGGACTGCTTACCCACAAGGTATGCGTTCAGTTCGACGATGTCTGCTGCATTGATTTTCCCATCAGCATTCACATCCCCCTTCACAACCTCCTGTGCGTCTGTTGTGAGCGGACACAGCGCCAAGAGGATAAGGGCTAATATATTATATATAATGAGTCGTTTCATGGCATTATTTCTTTATGATTTTCTTACCGTTCTTGATAAACACACCCTTGTCAGCATGCTGTACCCTTTGTCCCATTAGGTTGTAGGTATTGGCTTCAGCATCGTCAGCTTGCAGATCGTGAATGCCTGTATCATTTGTCATTGAGACCGTGAATGAAGCCTGGGGGAACCCGTATGTCCAGTAATTGTCAGTGGCGACAAAACCCAAGACAGATGAGCCGTATTCCTGATCTGTGAAGTCTGTAACGAGGGTTCCGGTCGCATTCCCGTTCGTGATGTCGGTAGCAGCCTGGAGGGTGATAGTGAGTAAAACCCCTTTGCTTCCAAAGCTTTCGTTCGTTTGGTTAAATCCTAAAACACGATAGCTGTGAGCTTTGTGGTTTGCTATCAACAGTTGATAGTCCGACCCCTTCGCGCGCTCGGAGTTGTAGGTTGCTATGTATTGTCCGTCTTCAGCTGAGGTGGCAATACTGATACCTTCAGGCAACAGGAGGTCGAATACAAATGCATTGTAAGACGGCCCTTCGTCTGAAAGAGTGATGTTAAGCGTAGCTGTCTGCCCTGCTTGAATAGATACGTCAGATGCCGTCAGCACATTATCAGCGTAGCTCTGTACGCCGACAGCTATCAAGAATAGCGTAGATAGAATAGTCTTCTGTTTCATACGACATGTGTTTTCTCTGGTTGTTATTAATTCGATGGCAAAGATAAGAAAAAGTTGGGAGTTTAGCAATAGGAGAGTAAAGAAAAATGGGAAAAACAGCAGAATCGAATGGGCAAACCCTCTTTTTCTCGTTTATTTGGATCACTTGCACCCCCCCATCTATGTGTAGATTTAGGAAAAACATCAAAAACACTTTTCGAAACCTGAACAACAGATATCACCCGTGTCCCCTCCCCTTGTTTATTGCTGTTTTTGTTATGACAAACACAGGTGTTTTCTGGTGAGCCGATTTACCCCATTTTCCAAGGGGGTGAAAAAATGCATTTTTAGGGCATTTTGTACGGTTTTTCTTGTGTGTTCGGCTACATCGATTGACGAAAGTCAATAAAACACACTTTTTTCAAGAAAATACATAGAAATATTTTCTCTATTCTGAAAATGTCCGTAACTTTGCATCGTCAAAAGGAAAACAGAGGTTTTCGAGAGACCAAAAAGAAACGAACATAGGTTTTAGTTAAGATATAAAGGTTTATTGTTAATAAGGATATCAATAGGTATTAAGTAAGGTAATTTTTTAGTAAGTATTAGTTATTGGTAAAAGATTGTAAAAAGGATTTGATTAGGTATTAATTTTAAGGTTAGTAATGACGAAGAGGCACTAGTGATAGTCCCTCTTTTGTGTTTTTTATAGATTCCCAGCTATTCTGCGTCATGAATATATCTATTCGCTCGAAACAGCGCACACTCGCCCAGAGGTGTTCACTGACTTTATTGCAGACCGTGTAATAGCCACTCAGCTTGATTTGCTGAGACTGATGGGGGATGATGATACTGTAAATGATACTGTAAATGATACTGTAAAATCAGATGGGTCAACGTTGTCTAAGACAGAGCAAACGGTGTTGGCAGCTATCAGTACATTCCCTGATTATTCATACGAGAAGTTAGCAGAAGAGTGTGGCGTTTCTCGCCCCACTATCGCCCGCACTATCAAAACGCTCCAGAGTCGTGAGTACATCCGTCGTATTGGTTCAGATAAGACTGGTCATTGGGAGGTTATCAAAAAGGAGGACGAGTAATGGATAAGAGTAAGTGGAAATATAAGAAACTGGGAGAGGTTGCAACCTCGGCTACACTCAACTTGCACGAGGTTTGTCGGTCGAAATAGATTCAACTTCTAAGAAGAAACAAGCGTTATTATTCATAAAGGAAATTTATTAAGTTTATTCTCACTCCGTCTCCTGTGAAGGCCACGAGAGTAAACATTCAACCTATTTTTTAGGTTAGACATTAATAATCTCATTCACCTCGCTCAGTCGTGAGATTCAGCGAGGTTTTTTATGCTCTGCATGACAATTTTGATAAAAACAGGGGAAGTGAACAACAAAAAACATAGTTTTTTCTATTTCTCTAATCTTTAAACTCTAACCTCTCAACTCTAAACTCTTCCCTCTCACCTTGAACCATGAACCCTTAACCCTTAACCTTTAACCTTTAACCCTTAACCCTTAACCCTTAACCTCTAATCTCTCAACTCTCAACTTTATACAGTCACGCCCTTATTATTTTTAGATAATTTATTCAAGTTTCGGATGTTCCGCTTACGGCCTGAACCAAAGATCGACGAATTATAACAATCTCATATTGGTCTAAAGAACATCTTCAATAGAACTATAATAAAGTTCTAATAAAACCAGTGTAAAGCCCCAATGTAACCATGATGCAGCAAAGTAGCATCTTCAATACGTGTCCGGTACATGTCCGCTATATGTCCGGTATATGTCCGGTTATTTACCGAACATGTACCGGACTTCTACCGAAGGCATAGCGGGTAAGTATATAAGGTACTCCGAGGCAATACTATGGTTAATGTATGGGAAGATTGGAGGTGAATATGAGATGAATTAGTGAGGAATATGAGAAGAACATGAGAGGAATATGTCATGTTTATCATAAATGATTAAACTTCAGAAACTTCAAATATTTTATACAAAACGCTTGGTAGTTACAAGTATATCTTGTATATTTAACTACGTTGAAGATAAAATATCGCCTCGGAACTAAAAAATTTTAAATTTATTTTGTAGTTCTCTAGGCTTTTGTTATCTTTGCGACTGCATTGCAGCTGTTGTCCGTATCGTAGTGACGGACGGATGACACATAAAAGCTGCTTTGCAAGACATCGCGGGTTAAGAATTTCGTAACGAAGATTCTGATGAGGTCTGAGTTCAAAGTCGCCAAAACTTTAAAGTAATACGACCTCGCGGGATTGGGATACGCCTTTATAGGCGTGCCCTTTCCTTGTATATCGTATTACAAGGCTGTTTGGCGACGCCTGGAACTCAGAGTATACAAGGGGTGAGGGTGCGCTTTCTTTATCCCTTCATATCAAGACCTCATTTGCTCGTATCGTATAGTGTAGAATGAAAAGTAAATGAAGTAATGTTTAAAGTAATATGGGATCCAGCATACAATGGTGTTCGACTGACAATGTCGAGTAAAGGTGATGCGCTTAATGTATCGCCCCGACCTGTATTCTGGGAAGAACTTGATTTGTTGGGATTGAATAAACGTGGTTGGATATATCCT
>CACZXN010000044.1 GCA_902785075.1 uncultured Bacteroidales bacterium
TCCACACTGAAAAGACTACCGTCTGAGAGTGCATACACCTTATCTTCCGCCATCGCTATCTGCGTGACGTTGTTGTATGCCAGATGCGTGGTCCATTTCGGCAAACACCACCAGCATGCAACTCTTGAATTTGATTACTTCGTCGGGTGTCAGCTGGCTGCCTCCATACACCTTATTATATATATTAGAGATTTCCGCATCCGTGTAGTCGGCTGCGTAGAACTCCTCGATGCCGTGATCGGACAGCTTACAACCATTCGCAGCGAAGAAGTCATGACGCTTCTGAAGTGCATCCACCAAATCTTGGAAGCTGTTGATACAGATACCGCTCACTTCGCTGAGACGGTCCACATAGGCCTTGAAAGCCTGAGGGTTTTCTACAGCCATCGCTTTGTCGGGACGCCATGCAGGTATCATACGCGCATCGTCCTCACGACGTTCCTTTGCATACTGCTGATGGAAGTGCAAGTCGTCGATAGGGTCGTCGGTTGTGCAGACAATCTCAACATTATAGTGACGCATCAAACCGCGTGCCGTGAATTCCGGGTCGTTCTGCAGCTTGTCGGTACACTCGTCGTAGATTTCGCGAGCTGTTTCGGGGTTCAATACCTTTGTGATGCCGAATGCTGTCTTTAACTCCAAGTGACTCCAATGATAGAGTGGGTTTCGCAGACAATAAGGCATCGTTTCTGCCCACTTTTCGAACTTCTCGTAGTCGGTCGTGTCTTTGCCCGTACAGTAGCGCTCATCTACGCCGTTCGTACGCATAGCACGCCATTTGTAGTGATCGCCACCGAGCCATATTTCGGTAAGTGAACTGAACTTATGATCCTCTGCCACCATCTGAGGACTCAGGTGACAGTGGTAGTCGATAATGGGTAGGAACTCTGCGTGCTCGTGATAGAGTTTTTGCGCAGTCTCATTCTGTAATAGAAAGTTTTCGTCAAGGAATTGTTTCATGTCAGTAAGTATTTGTATGTTGATTGATGAATTGTTCCAAATCTTCACCGCAAAGATACGACTAAATTTTGAATTGACCAAAAAAAAAGCGAAGGATGTTATCCTTCACTTTATGCTTTTGTTATGCTTCGCTGAATTCGTCTTTTCCAACGCCGCATAGAGGGCAAACCCAATCTTCGGGAACATCTTCCCAAGCTGTGCCAGGTTCAACTCCGTTTTCAGGGTCGCCTACCTCTGGGTCATACTCGTAACCGCAGACATCGCATACGTACTTTGCCATGTGAATGAGATTTGATTGTTAATACTTGAGTTCCTGTAAAAGTCTTAGTTGTATAAATAGTTTGTTAAAACTAAATATGCTTGTCGTTTGACTCCAGGTCGAAGTCGACCATCGAACTGAGCGAACGATTCTGCTCTATACCTTCGATTGCCTTGGCGAAGAGCTTGGCGCTCGACAACTGCTTTACCTTCTTGCAAGTGCCGTGGTAAGGAATGGAGTCGGTAAACACAATTTCCTCAAGTGCCGAATTCTCCACACGCTCAGATGCCGGACCGCTCATGATACAGTGGCTGGCAATTGCTCGTACAGATAGTGCACCCGCTTTCTTCATCTCGTCAGCAGCCATCGTGATAGTTCCTGCCGTATCGACCATATCGTCGATGAGAATCACATTCTTTCCTGCAACATCACCGATGATCTGAATAGAGTCAACGATATTAGCCTTCTTGCGTGTCTTGTTGCAGAGCACCAAAGGAACTTGTAACTTGTCTGAGAACTTAGCAGCACGTTTCGATGCACCTATATCAGGAGCAGCAATGATGAGGTTCTCGTACTTTTGCTTACGGATGTATGGAAGAAGCAGAAGCGACGCATAGAGATGGTCTACTGGTACATTGAAGAATCCTTGAATCTGGTCTGCATGCAAGTCCATGGCAATCAAACGATCGATTCCGACGCAACTCAGCATGTCTGCAACAACCTTCGCACCTATTGGTACACGAGGTTTGTCCTTACGGTCTTGACGTGCCCAGCCAAAATACGGCGTTACTGCGATGATTTGACGTGCAGAGGCGCGTTTCGCAGCATCAATCATTAATAGCAACTCCATGAGATTGTCAGTATTGGGGAACGTAGACTGAACAAGGAATACATCCTTTCCGCGTACGGACTCCTCAAATGAGACGACAAACTCACCATCGGAAAAGTTAGTGCGGACGAGATTTCCTAATGTACATTTCAATTGTTGACAAATCTTCTCTCCAAGATATTTGGAGTTAGTCCCAGCGAATACTTTGTAGTTGATGTTTTCTTCCATTGTAAGATGAGAAATTGTGTATTCCAATATTTGTTTTGCAAAGTTACACTTTTATTTTGTATTAATCAGCAGCTTTTCGAAAAAACTTGAATAAATCTACTAATTCTTTGAAATTATTGGACTCATGTAGGTCAAATCGATTCCAAATGACATCTTCAAGTACCACTCCACCAAAACCGCAGTCGCGAGCAAATTGAATTCCATCAATCGATGTGATTCCTCGAATGTACACTTTGTGATTGATTTTGTGGTGCTCTGCTGCTCGTTGGATTTCCGAAGGGGTTGCGTCGAGCACAACATATCCATATCGGTCATTCCCTTTGTTGAGATCTTCTGCGGTACACGAACAGGTGATAAATCCTTTGTAGCCTTTAGGCTCTACGGGGTTGCGCTCACTTAGGTGAATCCCCTTCAACCCATATTCGTTTTGTAAGTAGAAATGGTCGTTCACAATAATACGATGATACCATTTATTGGGCATCAAAGTCAGCAACCTTTCGCAAAAGATCGGTTCGGAGTCAGGTTTGCGTATATGCAACATATCCAACCCTTCTTCAAACAAGGTTTGGAGAATGGTGTTTTCTTCTACAAAAAAGAAGGGTGGGGTTGCTACTACGATTTTCATGACTGAGTGTTGATGTTTTCAAGGGTGTATTGGCTACTTCCATCGAAGCAGTGTGTACATATTTTGCATTTAGGCAGACCTACACTTTCAACCAATGTCTCAAGTTTGCTGAATTGCAGAGATGAAAGATTGAAACGCTTCCGTATTTCCTCAACCATTCGTTGGTATTCTGGAGAGTCTGTCTTTACATACTTGTCGATATTCTTGTTTTCCTCACCCTCGAAGTCCTTGATGACGCGACGGGTAATCAGTTCCATGTCGCCTTGTGAACGAGAGAAGTTGATGAATGGGCAACCGTAGATGAGTGGTGGACATGAAATACGCATGTGTACTTCCTTCGCTCCGCACTCATATAATACTTTTGTATTGTCGCGTAGTTGTGTGCCACGAACGATTGAATCGTCGCAGAACAGCATGCGCTGATCTTTCAACATTTGTCGATTGGCAATCAGTTTCATCTTTGCAACAAGGTTACGACGTTCCTGATTGCTTGGGGTAAATGAACGTGGCCATGTAGGTGTATATTTGGAAATAGCTCTCCTGTAGGGAACTCCGTGTCCTGCTGCATATCCGATTGCCATTCCCGTACCAGAGTCTGGAATTCCACACGAACAATCTACGACCGTCTTGTCGCTCTCTCCCATAATCTTTCCGCATCTGTAGCGTACTTCCTCTACATTAATGCCTTCGTATGAAGAAGTGGGGAACCCATAGTAAACCCATAAGAATGCACATATCTGCATCCCTTTGTTTGGCTTGCGGAGTTGTTCTATATAGTTCGGCTGCAAGCGTACAATTTCACCAGGTCCTAAATAGCGTTCTATTTCATAACCGAGGTTATGGAATGCAGTTGATTCGCTTGAAACAGCATATGCATCTTCTTTTCTGCCGACGACGATAGGTGTACGACCCCAACTATCGCGTGCTGCGATAATTCCATCTTCGGTGAGGAGCAAAAGGGAACATGATCCTTTGACTTCGTGGAACACGTTTTCGATTCCTTCTACAAATGTCTTCCCTTTAATAATAAGGAGTCCAATGAGTTCGGTCTGATTAATCTTACCCGAACTGAATTCAGATAGGTGCATGTTCTCCTTTAGTAGTTTTTCTGCCAGCTCTTCTTTATTGTTTACTTTTGCTACAGTAACGATAGCAAATCGACCGAGATGGCTGTTCATAAGGAGTGGCTGTGCGTCTGTGTCGCTGATGATTCCGATACCTGCGTTTCCTTTAAACTTGTCTAAGCTGTCCTCAAATGCAGTTCGGAAATAAGTACATTCGAGATTGTGAATAGAACGGTTAAAACCTGTTTCTTTGCTGTAGGTAGACATACCGCCTCTCATCGTACCAAGGTGAGAGTTGTAGTCTGTTCCGTAGAACAAATCGTTTGCACATTCTTTAGTTGATACCGTTCCGAAAAAACCTCCCATAAATTCAGTGAATTGTTAAGTGAAATGTGAATAATGAATAATGTATGATTAATCTTCCTTGATCTGGAATTTAATTTTTCCTTCATCTAAATATGCGTTGATGATGCAGCCTGGTTGCAACGTTGATTCAACAATCATTTCAGAGATTCCGTCTTCAAGGTGTTGCTGGATAGCGCGTCGTAGTGGGCGAGCACCAAATTGTTTGTCGTAGCCTTTTTCTGCGATGAATTTCTTTGCGTCGTCTTCGATAGTCAGTTTGTATCCAAGCGCTTCAATACGCTGGTACAGTCCTACAAGTTCTATATCGATAATCTTTGTGATAGCATCAAGGTCAAGTTGGTCGAAGGTGATGATTTCATCGATACGATTCAAGAACTCTGGTGAGAACTGACGGTTAAGAGCTTTCTGAATTACGCTGCGACTTACTTGCTTGTCATCCATGCCTTCCATAGCAGAGAATCCGACACCTCGACCGAAGTCTTTCAGTTGACGGGTACCTACGTTAGAAGTCATTATGACAACCGTATTTCGGAAGTCAACCGTACGTCCGTTAGAATCCGTGAGTCGTCCGTCATCCATCACTTGGAGTAGGATGTTGAATACGTCAGGATGTGCTTTCTCTATTTCGTCGAGCAGCACGATTGAATATGGTTTGCGACGAACCTTTTCAGTCAGCATTCCTCCTTCTTCGTAACCTACATATCCTGGAGGAGCTCCCACTAAACGGCTGACGGTGAATTTCTCCATATATTCCGACATATCAATACGTACCAATGCATCTGCCGATCCAAACATGTGTTCTGCCAGTTTCTTTGCGAGATATGTCTTTCCAACACCTGTCGGTCCGAGGAACATGAATGTGCCGATTGGACGATTCGGATCTTTTAAGCCGATGCGGCTACGTTGGATAGCGCTGACAAGTTTATCGATAGCATCATCTTGAGCAATCACTTTTGCTTTCAGCTCTTGGCGCATGCCTTTCAGACGAATTCCTTCATCCTGTGCCATCTTTGATACAGGAATACCTGTCATGACAGATACGGTTTCTGCAACTTTGTCCGCATCAACAATTTCGCGATTTTCGATAAGTGTGCTTTCCCATTCTGCCTTCATCCTGTTGAGCTGCTCACGTAAGTTCTTCTCTTTATCGCGGAAGTCAGCAGCACGTTCGTAGTCTTGATCTTTGACTGCCTGTTCCTTGTTTTTGACAGCTTCATCAATGATCTTTTCCTGCTGTTCAATTTCCTTTGGTACGTTAAAATTGTTGATATGTACCCTTGAACCAGCCTCATCGAGAGCATCGATAGCCTTATCAGGGAAGAAACGATCGGTCACATACCTTTCTGTCAGATTGACACATGCATCAAGTGCTTCTTCTGTATAAGTCACATTATGATGAGCTTCATAGCGGTCTTTAATATTATGGAGAATGATTTTGGTCTCCTCAACCGTAGTGGGTTCTACGATAATCTTTTGGAAACGACGTTCGAGTGCCCCGTCTTTCTCAATACTTTTACGATATTCGTCAAGGGTTGTGGCACCGATGCATTGTAGCTCTCCTCGTGCTAAAGCAGGTTTCATCATGTTGGCAGCATCCATCTGTCCAGCCTGATTACCTGCACCTACAAGGTTATGTATCTCATCAATAAACACGATGATGTTAGGATTCTCCTTCAGTTCATTGATGATGGTTCGCATACGTTCCTCGAACTGCCCTCTGTATTTTGTGCCAGCCACTACAGTTGACATATCGAGAGATACAATTCTTTTATCGAAAAGAATACGTGACACTTTACGATTGATAATACGGAGCGCAAGTCCTTCTACGATGGCGCTCTTACCTACACCTGGTTCTCCAATCAACACAGGGTTGTTTTTCTTCCGTCTTGACAGGATTTGAGCGATACGTTCGATTTCTTTCTCGCGTCCTACGACAGGATCGAGTTTTCCTTCGCTTGCCGCTTTAGTGATATCTGTTCCAAAAGCATCAATTGCTGGCGTGTCTGTCAGTTTCTGTTTATTGTTGGTCGCCTTTGCAGTTTGGTTAGAACCTTTGCCACGTCTTGATGGTGGAGCATCTTCCTCTTCGTCCTCATCCTCAAAATCAATATCTGCTTGAGGTGTAGGGTCCTTTTGGGTAAGAGTAGCTAACACACTATTATATGAAATGCCGTTGTTGCTAAGGAACTGCATGGCAGGGATAGACTTATATTTCATTAGTCCTAATAAAATGTGCTCAGATTTTATGCTGTCACTTTTTTGCAATTTGGCTTCAAGCATACCAAGTCTTAGTATGTTCGATGTTTCCTCACTGACACTTAAGTTGTCTTCTGTTGTCTGCGACATCGAATGCGACTTAAGGTTATCTTCGAGGTTATGCTTGTATTCTTGAACATTTAGCAGAAAATCATTTTGAAGAATACGGAAAGCATGGTTTTCTCCATCACGAATAATGCCGAGAACTAAGTGCTCTGGTTCAATACTCGTGTTGTGGAGTCTCATAGCTTCTTCTCTGCTATACGAGAGTATTTGCTTTAGTTTATCTGAATAGGGTAGTGATAAATTCATTTTACTGTACATTCTGTTTGGTTATGTACATTCTTTTCAACAAATAACGTGCCAATTATTGTAACCATTTGTTCAGGCGACTCATGATGTCCGATTTGTCAGGTTCTGGCATGTTGGTAATATTTGCTCCGTGGTTACCTCCTGGCTGTACATACACTCTCATGTTTTGTTTTTTCTTACAATTGAGCCATGTGCATACTCCGCTTGCACTCCAAGGGTCAGCCTCTCCATATATAAAGATCATAGTGGGATCTTCTTTCTTCAAGAACTTCACAGTGTGCTTGTAGAGTGTTGGGTCGAACTCATAATGTCGTAACTCCGGTGTAAGCATTATCTTTTTTAAATATCCCTTTGTCGACTTCACTTTTGTCCATTTCTTCAGTCCCTTGAGTGAATAGCCATAATAGCCTAACTCACGTATGGCCTGTACATCGAAAGGTAAATATCTGTTTGGATATGCAAAGTAATCAGGACCAGACACACTGACAAAGTGGTTAAATAACGGCTCATCTGGACCTGTGACAGATGGAATCGCACTTGCTTGTGTGCCATATTGGAAATGTGCGAATGCATATTCTAACACCATATAGTCAAAAATTTCATCGATTGGTAGATAGAAATGATAGCCGTATTTTTCGCAATATTCTTGAAACCTTGGAACCATTGTCGCCCTTCGTTTCAACATTTCCTGTTGAGCTTTGAGTACAATAGCACGCTCCTCTGCTGTTCCTGCCTTTTTGGCAAGGAATACTTCGTGACGACCATCTTCAACAGAACGGTTTAGCGGAGCCACATAACTAACACTCGCATCCACATCGTCTGGATAGTATGCCCTATAGAACATCGTAGTTTGACCTCCCTTACTGGTTCCTGTGCTAATCCATTTCCCTTTGAACAGCTGTCCTATTGTAATTCTGACATTGTGGAGGTCGCGTAATGAGTTTCCCACAGTCATATAATCCCAGTTGCAAGGGTCTGGTACAGACTGATCAAAGTATCTGTATTCACACAACACGATGTTGGCATTGAATAGCCTTCCCAATTCTATATCATAAGCTGGACTCAGTCCGTAGTTGGCGGAATATCCCTCGGTAACAATGACGGTTGGAGCATTCACGTCTCTCAAGCATACAAATATCCTTTGACCGAATGTTCCTTTCTCAGAATTGTCTCCATCCACGTTCTGACGTATTTTCATCACGTATTTTTCTTTGAACGAACGTGATTGAAGTATCTGAACGTCACTGATACCATTTAGGGCAATCAGTTGCCGCATAAAGGCTGTTGTGTCTTGCTGAGCTACCACAAGAATGGTTGCCAGCAAGAGGTGTATGAAGATGAGAATGCGTTTCATTGTTTTGCAAGTTTTGTGTGATAGGGCTTATGAGATGAATAATATGGGCGCTATTGGTCGTTTGACCCTAATAGGCCTTTGCGATGAGGACTCTGTATTTAGCTGGTTTGCCACTTACCATATCCGTACCAGGTGTTTGCTCGAACATATATGGGACACATCTGATAGTTGCTTGTGTTTCTTCCTTGATTTTCGCTTCTGTCTCTGGGGTACCATCCCAATGGCAGAGGAAGAATCCTCCATCTTTTATCTTCTCTTTGAATTCTTCGTAATCTTCACATTCGAAGATATTGGCATCGCGGAATGCAAGCGCTTTCTTGTAGATGTTAGTTTGAATGTCTTCAAGAAGGTTCTTTACATATTCTTCTATTCCGTCGATGCTGACGGTTTCCTTTTCAAGCGTATCACGACGCATTACTTCTACTGTACCGTTTTCCAAGTCTCGTGCTCCGATAACCAGACGAACAGGAATACCTTTCAACTCATAATCTGCAAACTTGAATCCTGGACGCTTTTGGTCATCATTGTCGTATTTGACACTGACTCCCATCGCTTTGAGGTTTCCAACGATTTCAGATACCTTATTATTAATAGAGGCGAGTTGTTCGTCTGTCTTCCAAATCGGAACAATGACTACCTGTATTGGAGCGAGGTGTGGAGGAAGTACTAGTCCGTTATCGTCAGAGTGGGTCATGATAAGTGCTCCCATAAGACGAGTAGATACTCCCCAACTTGTTGCCCATGCATATTCTTGCTTGTTCTCTTTGTTGAGGAAGGTGACATCGAAGGCCTTTCCGAAGTTTTGTCCTAAGAAGTGACTTGTTCCACTCTGCAAAGCCTTTCCGTCTTGCATCATCGCCTCAATCGTATAGGTGTCGAGTGCTCCGGCAAATCGCTCCGTCTCACTTTTTACACCTTGAATTACTGGTACAGCCATATATTGTTCTGCGAAGTCTGCATAGACTTTCAGCATCATCTTTGCTCGGTCTTCTGCCTCCTCTCGTGTTGCATGAGCTGTATGTCCTTCTTGCCAGAGGAACTCTGATGTGCGTAGGAATAGGCGGGTGCGCATCTCCCAACGCATCACATTGCACCATTGGTTACACAGAATAGGGAGGTCTCGGTATGAGTTTATCCAATTTTTGTATGTGTTCCATATAATGGTCTCTGATGTCGGACGTATAATAAGTTCTTCTTCAAGTTTTGCTGCAGGGTCAACGACTACTCCGTCGTGTGTCTCATTGGTTTTCAGACGGTAGTGAGTCACAACCGCACATTCCTTTGCAAAACCCTCTACATGTTCTGCTTCCTTGCTTAAGAAAGACTTTGGTATCAGCAATGGGAAATAGGCATTCTGTACACCGGTCTCTTTGAATTTCTTGTCTAACTCACTCTGAATCTTCTCCCAGATGGCATATCCATAGGGGCGGATGACCATACAGCCACGTACATCAGACTGCTCAGCCAATTCTGCTTTCACAACTAATTCATTATACCACTGCGAATAGTTGACGCTACGTTTCGTCAACCCTTTAAGTTCTGTTGCCATAATATAGTTAAAATGTGTATTCCTATAAACATTATAATTACCTTCAATCAATCAGCTTTCGCAAAATCGAGTACAAATTTACGAATTAATTCATTATCATCGAAGGGAAATACATGCGAAAAATGAAAAAAAACGTTATTTTTGCAAAAAAAAGTACGAATATGAGTTTTATTTCAAGAAAAATACCGATATTTGCACTTGAAAATTATAAGTTTTGTTTAATCGATTTAATTATGAAGAATTTTAAATTTCTTGCAGTAGCACTTAGTGCTCTTATCATCCTTTCAGGATGTGGTAACATGAACAACACCACAAAGGGTGGACTTCTTGGTGGTGGCGGTGGTGCAGCTCTTGGAGCTCTCGCTGGTTATTTAATTGGTAAAGATGCCAAAGGTACAGCAATTGGTGCAGCAGTTGGTGCAGCAGTTGGTACTGGTGCAGGTGTCATCATCGGTAAGAAGATGGATAAGGCTAAAGCAGCAGCTGAAGCAGTGAAGAACGCGCAGGTTGAGTCAATCAAGGATGCAAACGGTCTTCAGGCTGTTAAGGTTACATTCGACTCTGGTATCCTCTTCGCAACCAATAAGTCTGACCTCAACGCAGCAGCTAAGACTTCACTTCAGAAGTTTGCTACAGACGTCCTCAATGTTAATAAGGATATGGACGTTACAATTGTAGGTCATACTGACAACACTGGTACTGATGCCATCAATAATCCTCTTTCTGAGCGTCGTGCACAGTCTGTTGAAGCTTACCTCAAGTCTTGTGGTGTAAGTGCAAGCCAGATCCGTTCAGTCGGTGGTGCTGGTTCTTCTCAGCCTGTTGCAGATAACAGCACAGCTGCTGGTCGTCAGCAGAACCGTCGTGTAGAGGTATTCCTCTATGCTTCAAAGGCTATGATTGAGGCTGCAGAAAGAGAAGCTGGTCAGTAACCAACATGAAGACAAAACCATCTTCAACGATGTGATTTGTCAGGAAATGGAGGATGTGTGACGCTGTCACGCATCCTTTTTTTAAGAAAGAATAGTTGTAACCCTTTTTATGCCCTTGGGCATCCAACGATGAAAGTTGTCAAGCGAATCCTGAAGATATTGATGTGGATAGTAATTGCGTTCTTCGCTACTTCCATAGGTATGACGATAGTATATAAATATTGTGAAGTTCCCGTTTCTCCTTTGATGGTGATACGTCTGGGGGAGCAATTGATGGATGGTAAATCCCTCAAACTTGCTCATCGGTGGGTTCCGCTCGACAGCATCAACTCGTCTTTGCCTCAAGCGGTATGGGCAAGCGAGGACCAGAATTTCTTCAACCATAACGGCTTCGATTTCAAGGCAATTGAGCAGGCTGTGAAAGAGAAGGAAAAGAAGGGTAGGTTGAGAGGTGCTAGCACAATCAGTCAGCAGACCGCAAAGAATGTGTTCTTATGGCCTGAATCTTCTTGGACTCGTAAGGCATTTGAGGCCTATTTCACGATTCTCATCGAGACATTTTGGTCGAAACACCGAATCATGGAAGTCTATCTCAACACAATAGAGATGGGTGATGGGATATATGGTGCAGAAGCTGTGGCACTCGAACACTTCGGTTGTCATGCTGCCCATCTCAACGCAAACCAAAGTGCGCTGATTGCTGCTTCTTTGCCGAATCCGCTCAAATTCAATAGCAGTAATCCTTCGTCATATATGTACAAGCGTCAAAGTCAGATATTGAAACAGATGAAGAACGTCGGTCCATTTCCGCAACCCGAAAAGTAGTGTTCCTTCTGCTTTTCTTGGTAATATGTTTGGCAGTTACTTTTTTTTTTGTATCTTTGCGGTGGATTTTCAATTATTAATAAAATGAGAAAGATGAAAGTACGTTTTCTATACATGCTTGCTATTGTTGTTAGCTGCATGATTGTGTCTTGTAGCGACAATAGCTACGAGGACTATATGACCGTAATCCCAAAGGATGCAAAGGGAGTTGCGGCAGTGCGATTCGATAACATTGTGAATAAGTCTGGTGTGGCTCGCTCACCACTCATCCGTTTGGCTTTGTCGAAGATGGGAAGTGCTATGGGTGCAGATGTTGAGGCGAAGGTGAAGGAACTGATTCATGACCCATCGCTTTCTGGAATTGACTTTAGTCGTCCTGCGTATGTATTTGCCATTAATGACAAGATGTTTGGTCTGACGATGAAGGTGGAAGACGAGTCGCTGCTAAACGAACTGATGGGTACGCTCGTTAAATTGGATTTCTGTTCTAAAGTGAAGGAGTCCGATGGATATCAATGGACGAGTCTGGCTGACGGAAGCGCTCGGATGGTATATTCGGATAATACGCTTTTGATTGTCCTTGCGAACACAGAGATAGCCAATACCCTCAATCCGATGATGTTGGCGATGATGCGTCAAAATGCCGATGATTCGTTTGTGACGACTCCTCAGTTTGCCAAGTTGCGCGACCAGAAGTATGAGGACTTGCAAGTCTATTTCAATTTGGGAGTTGAAGGTGTCCTGCAGGCAGATATGTTGAAAGAACTGCTGCCAAAGGGAGCAAAGCCTGCCGATTATGAGTTCGTTTCTGGCGTCAATCTTCGTGAGGGAGGTGTTGATATTCAGGGGCAGTTGTTCAGTACCGATGAGAAAGCACAGGCAGAGTTCGACAACTACTTTGCAAGTTTCAAGCCTATGACAGGCGAATATGTTAACAAGATTCCTAAGGGAACCAAGTTGTGGGCTTGTATGGGTGCTAACGGAGAACAGTTGGTCGACTTGTTGGAGCGTGTGCCTAAGATTAAAGAAGTATTACTTGCAGCCGGTTTTGTCATCGATGCCGAGCAGATGCTTAGATCTATCGATGGCGATGTGATGATTTGTGCGAATCCCGATAAAGAAGAGGTTGCTGTTTATGCGCAGTTGGCTCAGTCCGACTTTATGAACGATGTGGATTCGTGGATTGATGCAGCTCCTAAGTACGATGTGACCATCACCGACGAGGGACAAGGTCAGTATCACTTGAAAGGTAGCGAAGTCGATGCTTACTGGGGTGTGAACGACAATCAGTTGTATGTAGGTAATGTTGCCTATACGCCTCTTTCTGTTCAGGGAACGAACAAGCATGCAGACGATATGGAAGGTGCGTTGTTCTATATCTTGGCCGACTTTAATGCAATTGACCACATGGTGGCAAATAGCGTTATCGTCAAGTCCTACAAACCAGGCGAGGTAATCATTAATGTTGATATCGACTCCTTCCCAGGCATTCTTTGGAAGGGACTTGAATGATGGTTTACAGGTTACGATTTACAGGTTATAGTTTACGGCTTACAGTTTACGGTTCCTAAGCCTTGAACCATGAATAGTTGACGCCCAAAGGCAAAACGATTAAATTAAAAACAAATTGAATACAATCATACTGAAACATACCCTACCTAAGGTATTTGCTCAGGTAGCTGATTTGCAGAGTGAGGTGTGGAACCATGAGGTGACGTTCGAGAAAGACAAGCTCTACCTCGTGGAGGCTAATTCGGGTACAGGAAAGTCTTCGCTCTGCAGCTATATTTTCGGTTATCGGAAAGACTATGAGGGACAGATCTTGTTTGACGGAACTGATATCGCCCGATTCTCTACCCGTCAGTGGGTGGACATCCGCAAGAAGTCGCTCTCGCTTCTGTGGCAAGAATTACGTTTGTTTCCCGAACTGACAGCTTTGGAGAATGTTCTCATTAAGAACAAACTCACCAATCATCAAACGCTCAATCAGATAGATGAGTGGTTTGAACTGTTGGGTATTGCTGATAGGAAACAGGCGAAAATCGGTCGGATGTCATTTGGTCAGCAACAGCGTGTGGCGCTCATTCGTGCCCTTTGCCAGCCATTCGACTTTATCTTTGTAGATGAGCCTATCAGTCACCTCGATGATACAAACAGTAAGATTGTGGGTGATTTGTTGGTGTCCGAAGCAAAGCGTCAGGGTGCGGGTGTGATTGTGACAAGTATTGGAAAGCATATTGAGTTGAACTACGATAAGGTGTTGAAGTTATGAATTTGGTTTGGAAACTATTAAGGCAGCACATCAGCATACCGCAGTTTGCAGGTTTCTTCTTTGCTAACCTGGTCGGAATGACCATCATCCTGCTTGGTATGCAGTTCTATATCGATACGCAAGCCATCTACGAAACGGAGGACACGTTCATGAAGGCTGATTACCTTATTATTAATAAGAAGATCAGTTCGATGACGACCCTCACAGGAAAGTCGAGTGCGTTCACCCTTCCCGAAGTGCAGGACTTGGAAGGTCAGGAGTTTGTCGAGCGTATCGGTCTGTTCACCTCGTCGGCCTACGATGTGAATGCATCGTTCCGTCTCGACCAGACGACGAGTTTCTCTACTGAGATGTTCTTCGAATCTGTTCCCGATGAGTTCGTCGATGTGAAGAGCGACGATTGGCGTTATGAGCAAGGGAGCCGTGAGGTGCCCATCATCTTGCCTCGCAACTATCTCGACCTCTACAATTTCGGTTATGCTCAGAGTCGTAACATGCCGAAGCTGTCGGAGGGGATCCTGAGTGCTATCAGTTTGAATATTGTGCTGTCGGGTGGAGGTATGCGCGACGAATACGAAGGGCGTATCGTGGGATTCAGCACGCGTCTGAACACCATTCTTGTGCCACAGGTCTTTATGGATTGGGCGAACGAATACTATGCCGGCTCTAAGACCAAGACTCCTACACGCCTGATTGTGGAGGTGAATAATCCTACAGATGAGCGCATCACCACCTATCTGCAGGACAACAACTACGAGACCGATAAGGATAAACTCGATGCAAGCAAGCAGACGTTCGTGTTGCGAATCATCGTGGCAATTGTGATGGCTGTGGGATTGGTCATCACTATCCTTGCGTTCTACATCCTCATGCTGAGCGTCTATCTGCTTGTGGAGAAGAACAGTACCAAACTCGAGAACCTGTTGCTCATCGGCTATAGCCCGGCAAAGGTGTCCAAGCCTTATCAGCTGCTTACTCTTATGCTGAACGTACTGGTGCTCATCATTGCTTTCGTGGCGATGACGGCTGTTCGTAACGTCTATCTGGAGATGTTCGAGACGTTCTTCCCCGATTTCGAGGCGCCGCGTGTGCTGCATACTTATATCTTAGGTATAGGTTTGCTGTTCATCGTGTCGGTATTAAATATATTCGCAATTAAATCTAAAGTGATGTCAATATGGAAGAGGAAAGATTAAGTCAATTATACAAGCAGGTCAAGGGAAAGGCTCCTGCAAAGATTGAGCATTTGTTTGGTGGGGGAGGGAGCAGTCGTAAGTACTACGTCATCACAGACGAAGACGGCTCGACCATGTATGGTGTGACGAGCAAGTCGGCTGGCGAGAATCTGGCGTTCTATAAGCTCTCAATGCTTTTTGCCGAGAAGGGGCTTCCTGTTCCCGATGTGTATGGCATCAGCGACGACCATCTTTACTATCTGCAGGAAGACTTGGGAACTCTCACGCTGCAGGATTACCTGAAAGCTAATCGTGACGAGAACGGCGAGTACAACTCCGCTGCCAAGTCCATGTTGCATAAAGTGATGGCTCAGTTGCCCGACTTCCAGTTCAAGGGAGCAAGCGGATATATCTTCCAGCAATGCTATCCTGTCGCATCAATGGACGAGACCAGCATCATGTTCGACCTCAACTACTTCAAGTACTGCTTCCTGAAACTCACGGGCATCGAGTTCAATGAGGTGAAGCTGCAGGACGATTTCCAGAAGTTTACGGTCGATATCATGTCCGACTGCGTCAACAACTTCCTCTATCGCGATTTCCAGTCACGCAATGTGATGATAAAGGACGGGAATCCGCGCTATATCGACTATCAGGGAGGGCGTCGAGGACCCATCTACTACGATGTGGCTTCGTTCCTGTGGCAGTCGTCGGCCAACTATTCCGATGCATTGCGTAACGAACTGATTGATACTTACCTCACATCCTTGCTGCAATACAAATCCATCTCGCGTGAGGAGTTCATACGCCATCTCCGCAAGTTCGTCCTCTTCCGCACCATGCAGGTCTTAGGCGCTTACGGCTATCGTGGGCTTTGGGAGAAGAAGCAATACTTCATCAAGAGCATTCCTCAAGCCATCAAGAACCTCGACTGGCTTGTGCGTAAAGGAGTTGTGAACGAATATCCGTATCTGAAGGAAGTAGCTGAGATGTTGGTGAAAGACCAGCAGTCGCGTATGTTCAACCCTGAAGTCAATCCGAAACCCTCGCTGGTTGTCAAGGTTTTCAGTTTCTCGTTCAAGAATGGAGTACCACAAGACGACAGCGGTCACGGAGGAGGCTATGTGTTCGATTGTCGCGGAACGAACAATCCCGGACGCTACGTCGAGTACCAGCATCTGACGGGGCTCGATCAGCCCGTCATCGACTTCCTTGAGAAGGACGGCGAGATTCTCAGTTTCCTCGAGCATATCTATCCAATTGTCGATTTCCATGCAAAGCGATTTATCGAACGTGAGTTCACGAGTCTCATGATATCGTTCGGCTGTACCGGTGGTCAGCATCGCAGTGTCTATTGTGCTCAATGCATGGCACAGCACCTTCACGACAAGTTTGGCGTGAAAGTCATCCTCTGTCATCGCGAGCAAAACATCACGCAAGTGTTAGAATAGCAATGAACATCTTCATCCTCGCTGCCGGACTCGGCACACGTCTCAAGCCCCTCACCGACACCATGCCGAAGGCGTTGGTGCCTGTCGGCGGACGTCCACTGCTGCAGATACTCATAGAGAAAATCCAGCAGCAGTGCCCTCAGCCCACAATCGTCATCAACGTCCATCATTTCGCGCAGCAAATCATCGATTTCCTAGCGGCACATCAACAGTTCAGCCTACCCATCAGCATCAGCGACGAACGCAGTCAGCTCCTTGAGACGGGTGGGGGACTGAAGCAGGCGGCATCCCTATTCCAGAACGACGACCCCATCTTGATTCACAATGTGGACATCCTCAGCAATGTGAATCTGCGTGAATTCTATCAGTCGCATCTCGACGATACGAGCTGTGCGGCAACCCTCATCGTCAGCGAGCGAACCACCAAGCGCTACCTCCTCTTCGATGCCGACAACCGCCTGGTCGGGTGGACCAATATCGAGACAGGCGAAGTGCGCAGCCCATACGCAGACTTGGACATCCGGCAATGTCGCAAATACGCATTCTCCGGCATCCACATCGTATCGAAGTCGCTCATCCGGCTGATGGACACATGGACAGGCCGGTTCCCCATCATGGATTTCTACCTATCTGTCTGCCACCGAGTCGTCATCCGGGCAGACATCCGTCCCGACCTCCAGCTGCTCGATGTAGGCAAGCTCGACACGATTGCACAAGCCGAAGACATGCTTTCTAAGCTGCTCCCCTAAGTTAGGGGAGCTGTCATGAAATGACTGAGGAGTGTGTAAAGATGAGTATGTCTTAGCTCTACAGTTCTACAGCACTTAGTACTAAAAAGGAGAGCCCCTCTATCTTAGAGGGGGAGCTTTTATATGCTAAGCTGCTCCCCTAAGTTAGGGGAGCTGTCATAGAATGACTGAGGAGTGTGTAAAGATGAGTGTGTCTTAGCTCTACAGTTCTACAGCACTTAGCACTAAAAAGGAGAGCCTCAGCCCTCCTTTTTTTCTATTAATCCCCATCATCAAACGGCTCGTCGCCGCCTTCGTCACCACCGGTTCCCGGGTCGGTCGGATTGGTCGGATTGGTCGGATTGGTCGGGTTGGTCGGCTCACTCGGATTATTCGGATTATTCGGAGTACTCGGATCACTCGGATTATTCGGCTCGCTCGGATTAGTCGGCTCCGTCGTTCCGCTGCCGCCCGATGAGCCGCTGCCACTGCCGGCAAAGACGGTCTTTTCGTAGTAGTTGATGTCCTCGTTCAGAATGTTGATCAGTCCACGATAGCTTGTCGCGGTATTGTCGGTCAGGGCGAATGCATTCAGAATCATAATCAAATCCCGATACTCCATGTCGGTACGCTTGCGCAGTTCCACCATGTTTTGCTGAGGAGCTTCGGCTCGCTCGGCATTGCGTTGGTCGATCAGGAGCCGGCATTGTTCGTTGGCTTCCTTCAAATCCTGATAGAAGGTCGTGGCTCCGATGTTGGCAATGGCAGCAGTGAGGGTGGTAGAGGCATCGATGGCCTGACAGAACTGGAGCGTCTTACTGCCCTGGTTCTCGTAGTTGTCGTCATTGCTCATGGCATAGTGCTTCATCAGGTCCAACACACGCTGACCGTCGGCCTGCTTCTGCGCATCACCCGGGTTCAGGGCGTATGCCTGTGCCATGGCACGGATGCTCGAGGTGTTGTTGTCGCGCTTCGTATCCCATTCCTGAATGAGCGGAGTCAGGTCGCTCTTGGTCGAAATCTTGAAGAAAACATCCTCTTCCGACACGGTGTTGTTGAAGCATGTCAGCTGATTGGCAAGTAGCGTCGGAGCAGGATGCTCGTTGTCGAAACGTGCGGCGAATCGTGACGAAACGCGCATGTAGTAATTCACGTGATAGCTGTTGCCCTTGAAGGCAATGTCGTAATAAACACGAGCTTGAAGTTTGTTTGAAAGCATAATTGAACAATTTTTGTGGTTAATGTATATGTTAAACTCCCGAATGGCATCCCAAATCTCACTCGAACCCATTTTCGACCTCCGAAAACGACCGCAAGTCTCACTCGAACTCATTTCCGACCTCCGAAATCGACCGCAAGTCTCACTCGAACCCTTCTCCGACCTCCGAAAACGACCGCAAGTCTCACTCGAACCCATTTCCGACCTCCGAAACCGACCGCAAGTCGCACTCGAACCAATTTCCGACCTCTGAAATCGACCGCAAGTCACAT
Organism: uncultured Bacteroidales bacterium; assembly: GCA_902785075.1. Taxonomy (GTDB): domain Bacteria; phylum Bacteroidota; class Bacteroidia; order Bacteroidales; family Bacteroidaceae; genus Colivivens. Next base: position 18,677 of record CACZXN010000044.1, read on the forward strand.
TCGAGCCTGTTTCAACCACCTCGTTGGGTTTCGGAGGCAAATTAAGGATGAATTTCCGAGACTAAAAACGTATTAGCTTTTTATTTTACGTTTATTTTCTTCGGCCGTCCCCCTTTCCTGCCGTTTGCCGAGGCCGCTCTTGACCGCTCGGCCGCATCCTTGCCCGCCCATTCTTCGAAGTTGTTCCTATAGACGAAGTCCGAAATCTGTCTCGGCTCCAGCCCCAGCCGCTGTGCCAGTTCCGCAGTCGGCATCAAGCGGTAGTTCCGCCTGATGATTTCACCGTCCACCGCCTTGCGGAATCTCCGCCGCGGTCGCTCATCCTCATTTTTCCTGTTTCCCATGCTATTCATTGATAAAAAAAATGGGCACACCGCCTGGCATACCCACAAGTTAGATGAATTCTATCGTTTTATTTAATCATCACTTTCTTGCCGTTCACGATGTAGATGCCCGGCTCGGTGGGCACGCCGTCGATGGCGTGGCCCTGCAGGTCATAATATTTGCCGTCCTGCATGTCGGTGGTGAAGGCATCGATGCCAGATGGAGCACTGCCGGAAGACACCGTCCCTCTCTTGGGTATCACCTCCACGTCTTTAATTTTTGTCGCATCCTTCATGCGGAAGTTCAGGATGGTGTCGGCGGGCTGGATAGTATGACAGATTGTTTGATAGCCTACATGCCTAACGTATAATTTGGTGACGGTACGGGGTGCCCACATTACGAAGTGTCCGGTGCTGTCGGTGGCGGCTCCCATAATGCTCTTATCGCAAGCTATCCACGCATCGGCCAGCGGCTGGTCGTCTTCGCCCAGGACGTAGCCCTCGATGTAGCGGCGCGTCTGCTTCACTTCAGGATGCTGGCTGACGTAGGCATCGCATAACGTGTCGGGCATGGTTTCTATTTCGATGAAACCTCCACTTGGCGGTGGAAATCCGTAAATGGATTCAAATCGTGCCCTCGAACTCTCATCTTTATACGCCTTTATACTGTTTATTATCTGGTGCTGTTTGTAGAGATAGAGCTGGGGGTCGTATGACTCTCCCCGGGCAATAGAATCTTCCAGTATGACACCATTGAGGATGACTGCGAAAGAGTCTATGCGGTGGAGACGGACAGAGCCTGCAAGCCGTATGATGTTCCCGATACCCGAACTGTCAGAGCTTGGCACAATGTCCAGTCCTGAGATATGTCCCTGCAATGCCTCCGCTACATTACGGGCCTCCAGCCTTTGCTGCGGTTGCTCGTATGCAGGTTCCGCACTTTGGCTTTCCTTTCCAGGGATAGGGTCTACGTTCATAAATCCACCATCTTTGGACTGCTGCTGCTGAGCCACTAATGGCTGTTTCTCCATCTCTCCCTTGCCTATATTCAGTACAAACAGCAATGCAATGGCTGCTGCAATGCCGATGCCGCCTGCCCATGCCGCCACACGCTGCCAGTTCGGCTTGGTATTCTTTCCGATAACCTCGCGTTCAAATCGTGCCCACTCAGCATCCACGTCGGGCATACCTATTCTCTTGTCGATATCTTCTCTTTTCATATTACTTTGCAATTTTAAAGGTTTGAATTTCATTCTTCGATTTCTCGCCATGGCATAACTAATGCAAGCATTATTCTGCTCATTTGACTTGACGAAATCGTTGTCTGATTTTTGCCAACGACTGCGTGATGTGTTTGTTCACCGCCGAGGCACTGATGCCAAGCACCGTGGCCGTCTCTTCGTAAGTCATTTCATCTTCGTAGTGTAGACTCAGCACACGCCGGTCTTGCTCTGTCAGGTTGTTGTCGATGACTTGCTGAAGCTGCTGTAGCAACTCTTCGCGTTCCTCGCTCTCGTTTGCGGCCGTGTCCCGTTGCAATTCTTCCTCCATCTGCCGCTGCAATTGTCGTGAGCGTAGCATGTGCAGGCATTGGTTTCGGGTAGCCGCCAATAGGTAGCCGCGGATGCTGTCCTCGGCCACATGTGGCTTCTTCTGCCAGATTTGGGCAAACACCTGATACACAGCATCCTTGGCATCGTCGTCATTCTCCACCAACGAGAATGCCATGCGATACATGTGCGGATAGCTGTCCTTGAACAGGCGTTCAAACTCTTGTTTACTATAATCCATAAATGTCTCTTTGGTCATTAATCGTGTATATGACCCTCGAACGGCCAAATCAAATACCCCTCATTGCGATTTTTTTTGAAGAAAGATAGATTTTCGCCAGCAAAGTTACGAAAAAAGCATGAAAAAGCCCTCGGCATGGCCCAGAAATCGGGTGCCGAGGGTGAATGTCTTAACCCAGTTTAAGAGTTTACATAAGATATTCCGCCGTCAGTTACCAAAAAGGAAATTGAAGGATGGAATCAGCAAAAGATGAGGATAGGTGAATATGATTACAGCGTTCTTATAATATCCAGGAATTCGGAAAGTGTGCACACATTCACCTTGGGGAAGTCATAGAGTTCCAGTTCCTGAAAGTGGTGGTCGTTGCTAACGATGTAGGTCGCTCCAGCGATGATGGCACAATCGACGAACTTGTTATCATCAGGATCGGTTGTGATAAGATTGAAGCGATAAGTGGGATTAACGTGTTCTACGTTAGGCATAGAGAGGATGGCTTCTATCACATTTTCTGCAAACTGAACATCGTTGAATCGACGTTCGAGTATTTCGCGATACTCCATAAGGATATCATTGGTCAGGCATATTGTGTATTTCTGGCCAATGAGGGCATCCCACACTTCCTTGTATCGGGCACGTGGGAAGACAATTTGCAGCAGGCTGTT
>CACZXN010000045.1 GCA_902785075.1 uncultured Bacteroidales bacterium
CGCATGAACTGTTTGGCATTCTTTCCCAATTGAGCAGCTAATGCGTCCTCTGTATGAGCAAGGTTCATGGTCAAGCAAATCTTTTGCTTATTTGCAGTGACTATATAAGTATAGTTTCCATCGCCTTCGAAAAAGACAATTTTTTGGACATCAATGCGAATTAGGACATCGCGTGAGTTAAAATAGACTCTTTGCAGCATCTTAGGTAATAAATAGAATTCGATAAACAAATAAGGTATGTGTCCCACCGGCATGTGATTACCCAAAGGCTTTCAGCATTCGGAAAGACGCCACAAATATAAATCAAATCTTTGAAACAGACAAATCTTTATATGAAAAAATGCTAAAAAACAACATTTCACAAGCCTTGTGAAACTGTAAATGCTCTAAAGTTATAGACGATTATTTGTTGACAATTGATAATTTGGTTAGAAGGTTTATAATAATAAGGTGTAGCGCTTATTAGGGCTACACCTTGTGAATAAGTAAGAGGGTCGTGACTTTTCTCAACTGAAGTCGAAATCTGTTTCGTAGTGATCGAACGTGAGTCCGTCTGTACTGCCGTACTGGGCTAGGATGGCCAGGATGGCGTTCTGCTGAGCAGGCGTGAGTTTGTTCATGCCATGATGGTAGCGGTAGTAGGGACCGTTGCCACGACTGAAGTAGTGCTTGACGGAACGTCGTGCCTCTGTCTGAAGATAGTTGGGGACGTTCTTGTATATCTGACTGAAACCCCATGCTATCTGTACCAGCTTCACTTCGGAGAAGCACTGGCATTTGCCGCTCTTCCATGCTGAAGGATAGACCGTAGGACCAACCAATCGATCGTCGGGCTTCAACAGATAGGCTTGATAGTGCATGCACTTGTCGCGCAACGGGCAGTTTTCATTGAAACAATGCGCATATCCATAAGGGATATTTTTATATTCTAACTCTTTTTTCATAAGACCTAACATGATTTTTCTATAACTTATTGATTATTAATGACTTAGGTGTGTTTTTGGCGTTAAAAGACCTAACTAAGACCTAACTAAGACCTAACTGAAACCTAACTAAGACCTAACATTGTACAGCTAAGCAGCTAATGGGATTACCATATAGAAAGGTACGTTGCTGCGATCTATGGATTCATAGCCGAGAATCGTCATCACATGACCTACACGAACCTTATTGCCATGATTGATGTCAACAGACGGATAGGCTTTCCGGATGTGGCTCAGCAGCATCTTCGAATTCATCAGCTGTGATGTTTCACCCTTCTTGGGCTTACGGAAGCATACCTCTACCATCTCTCCGATATCTTTCTGCATGAGATAGTTCTGATTGAGCGCCTGTATGCGATTCACTTCGTCGTTCGAGAACCAATAAGGGGTCTTTGCTACCGTCAGTTCGTAAACCACTTGCGCATATAGTTGCTCATAGTTAATCTCACCTGCATTGTCGATATACTGTCCATCAGGAATCTGCAGACAGATGTAGCGACGGCTGCCTGTCGGATCGGTCAGCGGATGTGGATTGTTGGTCGTAGCCACAAACGAAGCAAAGCGAGGACGGTCTTCCTGGACACAGCCATAGATGGGGCGTCCATTCACCTTACTCTTTGAGAGCGTCTGCTTCAGTGCTGCATGCTGACTCGGACGGATGGCATCCAGCTCATCGAGGTTCACCAACAGATTGTTCGTCAAGGCCATCTCCTTGTCGAATTTGTTCGACAGGTTCAGGTGGTCGAGATAATACTGACGCAAAGATGGTGGCAGCAGACGATGGAAGAAGGTGGTCTTGCCGCAACCTTGGGCGCCAATCAGCGTTGGTACGCATTCGTTGCCATGAAGGGTGTCCATCTGGAGCCAATGAGCCACAGCAGAGCGGAGCCATGTGGCGAGATAGCCCTGCTGCTCTGAGGTGATGCCAGGCAGACGACTGAAGAGTTGGCCGATGTGGTTCTTTCCGTCCCACTCAGGCAACTGTTTCAGGTAGTCGCCTATCGGATTATGTACAGGTACATCGTCAGAATGTACGAACTCCATAATCTCCGTCTTAGGACTACCTTTCTCGCAAACCTGCTCCTTCTTTGCTCGGCGGATGATGCTGTTGAGCGCCTCCAGAGTCAGTGGACGCCAATCTTCACTTGGTTTGGTTGTAAACTCTACCTTTCCGTTCAACACGTTGCGACGGAAGAGGTAATTTTCGTTGAGAAACAGCTCGACTGCGAGCGTTGTCTCGAGGGTCGCATTCATAGCTTCCCCATTGGTAAAAGCTTTATTTTCCATAGCACTAAAAATGATAAAAAGTTAAACATTTAATTCGACTGCAAAGTTACAAAAAATATTTGTAATATCCAAATTTTTCGTATGAAATTCTTATGTGTTTTTGAAAAATTTTATGACATCAAAATGTGGAATCTTATGGTAGGTATTATGTTAGGTCTCAGTTAGGTCTCAGTTAGGTCTTAGTTACCTCTTTGTAGATTCAAAAACGCCGCCATAAGCATCTGCAACAGCATTTTTGGCACAAATCATGTTAGGTCTTTGAAAAATATGTTTTATTTGTTCAATTTTCATCAAATCATCTGATGGAAATGACATACCAGTAAAGCACCTACTTCCCTTCGTCAGCAGATGGCACGAGAGGTTGAATAAGGTCCCATTATGGGACAATAACGTTCCCTTATTGGGACGCAAACGTTCCCTTTGCTGGGAACTAAAAAGACCCACCCCCGAGGGTAGATGTAAGAGGTAAGAGGTAGGAGCTAAGAGCTAAGATGGTTCAAGGTTCAATGGTCAATGGTCAATGGTCAATCGTCAATGGTCAATGGTCAATGGTTTCAAAAATAGACTTGGGCTGTCGGACTGTAGGAAGTGACAAGAAAATGATGATTTTGGGGGTGAATTGGTGTTCTTTTCGGAAATTATTTGTACCTTTGCAGCAATTAAACTGATTTTGTAACGGAAAACGTATTTATAAAAGTTTTAACCATGAAACATCATTTATTTAGATTATTGATTGCCTTGCTGATGGTCAGCGGTGCTAATCGTGTTCTGGCTCAGTACCCTGGTCCCTTCTTTACCGACGAGAACCGTCCTAATCCGCTGTACTTCCTGTATGAGCCGCCTGTCAACTCGATAACTCCCGAGGGGGAGTTCTACAACGACTGGTGGTTCTACGAGTGGGGAAAGACCCAGCGTGAGTATAGCTACGCCGATTGGGACGAGGAGGCAGAACTGATGAGCGAGGAGGAACAGGGCGTTTACAACGATGTGATAGGCATCGAGGTTGGACAACTTGCGCCTGAGATTCTCCTGCTGGCACAACGTGCTGTATCGGACGTGGTATTAGCCAACAGGGTGGCAAAGAGCCACTTCAAGCGTGTGCGTCCCTTCGCCTTTTATGGCGAGCCGTCTTTTACGCCCCAAAACGACGAGATGCTGTCTCAAACGTGGAGTTATCCTTCAGGGCATTCGGCTCGCGGATGGATGTTTGCGCTGGTGCTTGCGTCTGTTGCTCCCGAAAGGGCTGAAGCGCTGGCTGTTCGTGCAAATGCCTATGCTATGAATCGCGTCATCTGTGGTCATCACTGGAAGAGCGACATCGAAGCTGGTAAGTTGGAGGCGATGGTTCTCTTTGCTGCCATCTCAGGCACTCAGGAGTATCAGGAGCAATTGCAGAAAGCTCGTGCTGAATATTTGATGTATGCTTATCCCGACGGGGCGACTTCGGTGGATAGGACTCCCAGCGAGCAATCGAAGGCGATTGGTCGCTACTACGACATGCTGGGACGACGACTGGAATCGCTGCCAACGCATTCTCTCTTTATTCAAAATGGTAAAAAAATGATTCGATAAAGTTTATAGTTTAAAGTTTAAAGTTTAGAGTTTAGAGGTTCAAGGTTCATGGTTCAAGGTTCAATGGTCAATCGTCAAGGGTCAATCGTCAATGGTCAATGGTCAATCGTCAATGGTCAATGGTCAATCGTCAATGGTCAATGGTAAATAAATCGGCCCTATCCTGTTTTATTTCGCCCCGTTGGGGCTATCAAAATGCGCCACCTATCAACTATCAACTGTCACCTATCACCTATCACCTAACGTGGGGCAGCAGTTTCCTCGAGCTTCATTTTCTCCATTTCGAGATTGAGTTGATTAACTATTTTGAAAAGGCCAGAGATGGCACCTGCAAGATAGGCATCGATGGGACCGATCTCGGACATGAACAACATATTCGTCTTCAAGTGTACCACCATCTCGTCGGTTTCTTTATGCGGATAATAGAACAAGGAGCATGTGCCTAGTGAATTAAGATCGTTCACAATCTTACGAAGTCGCGAATAAGCATCTGCATCGTAGAGAGGGATGGTGTAGCACCAAGGCCAAACGAGATTGATATACAAACAATCGTCTTCGGCTTCAATCACGAAATGGACTCCCTGATATTCGAACTCAAAGTAGCCATTTTCGTCTTCTTCCACCTGGCAGTTCATACGCTGGAGGGTATCGGTCACAAGCTTACGTGTCTGAACGGGGCGTTTATTAGAAGTTGTCGAAACGTTTGATTTCGACTTATTGCGATGAATAAAGTAGCCTGCGAGAACACCAATAGATAAGGCGCACAGGCTCACAATAGTGATGGTCACATCAATGAGACCTAACTGTATCAGAATAGCTGAAACAATGATTACCAATAGGACGGCTAGTATTATGATTGCGTTTTGATTTGTGAACTTCATACGATTCGTGTCGGTTTGATCAAGGATTTGGAAAAGTATCATAATGAATAGTAAAGCAACTGATATCCACCACATATCTCATTAATTTATTGACTGTCAAAAAAATGCGTCTAATACTCGTTGGAAGACATCATTGGGCGAGACACGATTGAAGAGACTCATACTTGTCTTGAGTTTCAATACATCGATGCTGCTCCCCATGATCGCTTGAATTGAGCGTTTCCCTGCATGGGCAAGAAGAGCTTCGGAGATTTCTCTCAGTCGTGCTCCGAGAACAGGATGGGCAAGATAGGCACGAGCTTCATCAGTTCCATCCAAGCCATAATACTCGGAATTGTAGCTGCGACCTAGTCCTTTCTGCTGTGGGAAGATGAACCAAATCCAATGAGACATCTTACGACCATCCTTTATTTCCTTTAAAGCGGTATTGTAAGAATCGTAATTGTTCTGTGCGGTTACGAATCTTTCTAAATTGAACATATTTTCTTCCATCTATCTATCCAGTTTATTTTGATTCACATACAGGTCTAATTCCTCATTTATCTCTAACATCCATTCGGGTAGCTTTGCTTTAGCGTTCGCTATCAGTTCTTCAGGAATCTCACGATAGAATGCGTATGCCATCGGGCCAGCTATTGCAGCAAGAGTATCAGCATCGCCTCCCAATGATATAGCGAGTTTCAGACAATCGGCATAGTCTTTGCTTTCCAGGAAACAAATCAGTGCAGCAGGGATCGTTTGTTGACATGTCTCATCAAATCCATAACCTGGCTTAATGCCCTCATACGTCAGTCCTGACCAATTGGGATAATACTCATCTAAGACGTGGGTTCTGATGAAGTCCTTATCTTTGCCATTCATTCCATAATAGATAGCAAGCGCTGTTGCAACAGCCCCCTTGATGCCCTCGGGGTGATTGTGAGTGGGTAAAGCAGTACGTGTCGCCATCTCAATGCATTCCTCTTTCGTTTTAGCCATAAAGCCTGCCGCAGAAACGCGCATACCGCTTCCATTACCAAAAGAATTATAAGGTGGTTGTATTTCCTTTGCAATCAGCCAACGAGCAAACATACCTCCAAATCCCCTGCCCATATCAGCTCGGCATCGTATTCGTAGAGACTTAGCCATATCAAGATTGTGTAGTAGTGCATCCGCACAAGCAAAAGTACAAACTGTGTCATCTGTGTATGTGTTCTCAGGAAGCAAAAGGTTCACAGAATGATAGTCCTTGGTGCGACCACCAAACTCATAAGGTTCTCCGCCAATATCACCTATGGCAGCACTAAGCAATAGATTTTTCATGTTATTGTCTCCTTTCTTTTATATTTAAAATTCCAAACGGAAACCTTTCTGTTTCAGTTCTCTGTAACATGCTTCGTTGAAGCTGTAGAGGTTGGCTTCGCGCTTTGGTGTGGGCCATACGGTCTCGTCGAGCTGGGTGAGGATGTTGAAATGGAGCATTTTCTTTGAGAAGTTTGCTCTGTCGAATCGTACATCGAGAATGGCTTCATAGAGGTTTTGCAACTGTTTCATCGTAAACTTCTCGGGCAACAACTCAAATCCGATAGGTTCGAAATGGATGCGTTCGCGCAAGCGTGCCAAAGCAGCTCGCAGAATCAGGTCGTGATCGAATGCCAACGAAGGCACTTCGTTCAGATGGAACCACTTAGCACGAGCGGCATCGTCGCCTGCCTTCACTTCCTGAATGCGTACAAGTGCATAATAAGCAATCGTGATGACACGTTCACGTGGGTCACGATGAGGATCGCTGAAAGCGTGGAACTGCTCGATATAGGCACCAGTCAAACCCGTCTCTTCCTTCAGTTCGCGCAAGGCACCCTCCTCGCACGACTCATCCATCTTGATGAAGCCTCCAGGGAATGCCCAACGACCTTTGAAGGGTTCGATGCCTCGTTCTACTAATAATACCTGCAACTGTGAATCGTCGAATCCGAAGATGACGCAATCGGTCGTCACAGAGGGATGAGGATACTTGTATGAATACTTCTTTTCTTCCATTTTTCTAATCTTGGGTAAAATTTACGCTGCAAAGATAGAAACTATTTTTATAGCCACCAAATATTTTTGCGTATTTTTTACACAAGAATAGAAAAAAGTATGGATTACCTGCCAAAAATGCTAAAAAGAGGTGAAAAATAGGGCAAAGAGATGAAATCACTTAGAGGAAGAAACGAGATTCTTCAGGTATTGATCGACCTTGCTGGACATCACGGTAGAGAGTTTCACTTTCCCGTCAGGGCCAATGACCACCAAAGAAGGAATCCAGTTCACCCCATAAGCCTTAGCGATATCGGTCTCACGAAAAGTCTTCAATTCGCTTGCCTGAGGATAAGAGATGGCATATTTTTCGATTGCATTCTTCCAAGCTGCCACATCGGTATCCATCGAAATGCCGATGAATTCGACACCCTTGCGATGATAAGCGTCATACATGCGAACAACTTCGGGTGCATCCTTCCGGCAGTCGGGACACCACGAAGCCCAGAAGTCGAGCACGACCGTTTTCCCCTTTGCCACCTTAGAAAACTGGAAAGGTTTGCCATCAGGAGTCTGCATCTTAAAGTCGGGAGCAAGAGTTCCGACTTTCGGCAACTCGGTTGCATACTGAGCATCGAGGTCTTCCGCACCATCGTTCTGTGCGAACACGATTGTTGCTCCCATGAAGAAAATCATGAGAAATGCGAAAAATACTTGTTTTTTCTGTTTCATGACGTATGATGATTTATGCTGTTTCAGGTGCAAAAGTAGTAAAAATAATTCAAACAATCATCAAAAAACCACTATTTTTACAATTTTTCACCCCCTCTGTAGGGGTCTAGAAGGCCGATGTTACAAAATCATAAGTTTTTTTAAAGAATATTGTAAACTTTAGAACGCAGGAATCCCTAACTTTGCAACCGAAAAGAAAAAAGGGTTGGCGAATCCTTTGTTTAAAAATACACAAATGACAGAAAATACACTACTTGAAAAAAATGATAGAATCAATATATATAAAACTTTTCTGTTATTTAAACTACTAGCTTGAGAAGCGAAAAATACTTTAGACAAGTCCTAGTTGTTTTTCGTATCTACGAGTAATTAGGTTAACTCATAAGAAATAAGGTTAAAAAATAGTTGTTTTGGAAGAGTTGCACATCGGGATGATGTGCACTCTTTTTTTTGTTTCCCCTAGTGGGAATTATTTGTTCCCAGTATGGGAATTTTTGTTACCCCTAGGGGCTGCAAAATTTTCCCTTAGGGGAAACAACATTTTCCCTCCCCGAGGAGAAACAAAATAACGGACAGGAGAGGAGAGAGTTGAGAGTTGAGTTGAGAGTTGAGAGTTGAGAGTGAAGAGTTGAGGGATTGAAGGTCGGTAGATGGGTTATTTAGTGATACTCACTAATAGGTATTTGCAGATATGAAAAAAAATCCGTAACTTTGCAGCCGAAAACTGCAAAGGCAGAATTTATAAAGGCAGAATTTATAATAAGTGGTTGCCACAAAACATAGGATATGAAATTATCGGAATTGAAAACTGGAGAATCGGCCGTGATTGCCAAGGTGTATGGTCACGGAGGATTCAGAAAACGCATCGTTGAGATGGGGTTCATCAAGGGTACTGAGGTACAGGTGGTGCTGAACGCTCCGCTGCAGGATCCCGTGAAATACAAAGTGATGGACTATGAGGTGAGTCTGCGTCGTGCTGAAGCTGATATGGTGGAGGTTGTAACTCAGCAGGAAGCAGAAGAGTGGCACAAGCAACAGACAGCTACTCCAGGCATTGTGGCTGATGATTGTGACTTCCGTCATGCAGTAGCAGAAGCGAAGGGCAAGAATATTCTCGTAGCATTTGTGGGTAATCCCAACTGCGGAAAAACCAGTTTGTTCAATATTGCAGGGAATGCTCATGAGCATGTTGGAAACTATTCGGGTGTGACAGTTGATGCAAAGGTAGGCAGCATGAAGTTCGAAGGCTACACGTTCAACATCGTGGACTTGCCTGGAACCTATAGCCTATCGGCCTATACGCCAGAGGAACTTTATGTAAGAAAATATATCATCGAGAAGACTCCAGACGTGATTATCAACGTGGTGGACGCCTCGAATCTGGAGCGCAACCTCTACCTCACAGCTCAACTCATCGACATGGATGTGCCGATGATTATGGCGCTAAACATGTATGACGAACTGAGGGAAAGCGGACATACACTCGACATCAACCAACTGGGTACGCTGCTCGGAGTGCCCATCATCCCAACTGTAGGACGAACGGGCGAGGGAGTGAAACCCTTGTTCCACGAAATCATTGAAATCTACGAGGGCAAACAGAAGACATTCAGACATATCCATATCAACCACGGAGTGTTGCTCGAGAAGATGATTGAGCGCGTTGAAGCGCTGATACGAAAGAACCCTGAACCTCACCACAACTACTCAGGACGATTCTTAGCTATCAAATTGCTGGAAAACGACCGTCAGGTGGAGGGTATCGTGAAAATGTTGCCGAATGGTGAAGAAATCATCAAGGAGCGCAATAAATGTCAGGATGAAATCAAACAAGAACTGGATGATGACTCGGAAGGAGCAATCACAGATGCTAAATACGGATTTGTTCAAGGAGCATTGAAAGAATGTTTAGTGAAGAAAACCGTATACAAACGGATGCTGACAAAACGTATAGATGCCTACGTGACCAATCGCTACTTAGGGTTCCCGATCTTCCTCGCTCTGATGTTCCTCACCTTCTTCTGTACCTTCACCCTCGGCCAATACCCGATGGACTGGATAGATAGCGGAGTAGGTTGGCTAAGCGACATGATAGGTAGCTACATGAACGACGGACCACTGAAAGACTTGCTAATCGACGGCATCCTGGCAGGAGTGGGTGGCGTAATTGTGTTCCTACCCAACATCATGATTCTCTATGCTTTCATCTCGTGGATGGAAGATTCGGGTTATATGGCCCGAGCAGCCTTCATTATGGACAAGATTATGCACAAGATGGGTCTGCACGGAAAGTCGTTCATCCCGATGATTATGGGATTCGGCTGCAACATCCCAGCCATCATGGCTACTCGCACCATCGAAGACCGCAAATCGCGCCTACTGACCATGCTCATCGTACCTCTGATGTCGTGCTCGGCTCGCTTACCTGTCTATATCATCATCATCGGTGCCTTCTTCCCGAAACATCAAGCCCTGACCCTCTTTGCCATTTACCTCATCGGTATCGTGATGAGCGTCGTGATGGCAAATCTGTTCAGCAAATTTGTCGTGAAAGGCGAATCAAGTCCGTTCGTGATGGAACTCCCACCCTATCGTCTCCCATCTGCCAAGTCTGTGGTACGCCACACATGGGAAAAAGGGAAGCAATATCTGAAGAAGATGGGTACCATCATTCTGGCTGCCAGCATCGTGGTATGGGTTTTAGCCTACTTCCCACATCATGAAGAACTCAGCAACGAACAACAGATGGAACAAAGCTATATTGGCCAACTGGGAAAAGCGGTAGAACCCGTCATCAGCCCATGTGGACTACAATGGAAGGAGGGAGTGAGCCTCATCACAGGTGTAGGAGCCAAAGAAATCGTTGCTTCGACAATGGGCGTGCTCTATGCAACCAATACAGAAGAAGGAGCAGAAGCGGAAGACTTGGAGGACAGCTCTCATCTCTCACAGATCATCGCTCAGAGCGGAATGACCCCTTTGGCAGCCTTTGCATTCATGGTGTTTGTCCTGCTCTACATGCCCTGTCTGCCTGCTTGTATTGCCATCAAGAACGAATCGGGTAAATGGCGATGGGCACTCTTTACCGCTTGCTACACCACTTGCCTTGCATGGATATGTGCCACATTGGTTTACCAAATAGGCACACTCATCGTATAACCTTCAACAATCAGCAAAAAATATGCAGGAAATCATTGTTTACATCATATTAGCCGTTGTGGTTGTATTAGTGGCAATAAGAATCTACCGCATCCTCACCAACAGACACACATGCTGTGGAGGAAAGGACGGAACCTGCCATTGTGAAGGGTGTGAGTTAGCGAACGAATGCAACAAGGAAAAATGTAAAAATGAGAAAATGAAATAATTAAAGTGCAAAATATGAATAATTTCGCAATTGTCAATTGTCAATTGTCAATTATTTAGTACCTTTGCAACTTGGAATGAAAGCAAAACGTATAAACATACAGGAATTGGGCGTAAATATCGACTATACAGTATTTGCCCCAGAAGGAAAACTCGAAGAGATTCATGCGCTGTTACATGTGACTGACCATGAATCAGACTTCGAAACTCAATATCGCCAGCTGTTACAGGCCCAGCAACAATTCATCGAGCAAATAGGTGGTGCAACCATCATGATGAAACGCTATTTCGTTAGTGATGCAACCAATCAAATGCCCCTGATGTGCGACTTAGCAGAACATGTATCTGTGATCCAACAACCACCTCTTGATGGTACAAAAGTGGCTGCATGGCTATATTTGCATCGAGGCGAAAGCAACTACCAGCAAGTGTGGCAGATGAACCAAATTGTGCCCGAAGGTGACAGCTATCATCAATCGCGCACTCTATTGGAACGCTACGAGGAAGAGTTGAAACAACACTACGATGCAAACATCGCAGAACATTGTGTCCGAACATGGTTCTTCGTTCGCGATGTTGACACGCAATACAAAGGATTGGTTGTAGCACGTCGTGAGAACTTCGCAGAACAGGGGTTGACAAACAAAACCCACTATCTGGCTTCTACAGGCATACATGGCATCCCAGCCGACACCAATGCAATCGTACAAATGGATACCTATATGGTGAAAGGTTTTGAACCAGATCAGCAAAAATATCTTTATGCACGTACCCATCTCAACCCAACCTACGAATATGGTGTAACTTTCGAACGCGGAGTGAAAATCACCTATGGTGATCGTACCCACCTGCTCATCTCAGGTACTGCATCAATCAACAACAAAGGTGAAGTGGTACATGTGGGCAACATACGAAAGCAAGCCCAGCGAATGTGGGAAAACGTAGAAGCCCTGCTGAACGAAGGTGGAGCCAGCTTCGACGATGTGATGCAAATCATCGTTTACCTTCGCGATACTGCCGACTATACCATCGTAGAACAATTATTCGCAAAGAAATTTCCAAATACCCCATACGTTATCACCTATGCCCCTGTATGCCGTCCTCAGTGGCTCATCGAGATGGAGTGTATAGCTGTGACGAATTCGAAGGACGAACGCTTTAAAGACTATTAAGCATAGACGTTATGGAGGACAAGCCAAACAAACATATTACCCTGTGGATGATTCTCATCATCCTGATTCTTGCAATTGCAGGGATGGTGGCCTACATCTACTGGGACAAAAACGAAGAGGTGGATCAGGCAGAAGCAGAAAAGGCAGCATGGCTCAAGATACAGCAGTTTGAGAGTAACATGCAACTCGACTCGCTCGAGGCAGCTATCAGCTATTATCAATGGAACTTCGTAAATGGACAGCATGCCGATCAGGTAAGAGTGCTGAAAGACAAAATCGATGTTGAGAAGAAAGACTGGGCAGCCGTACGTTATACCGATGCAGTGGAAGATATGGAAGACTTCATCCGCAACCACAGCGACAGCTTCTTCCGTAACGAAGCCAACCGCAAACTCGATTCGCTCACCTTTCTCGATGCAGCCGATGACAACACCTATCAGGCTTACGAGCAGTATCTCGCCAGCTATTCGGATGGGATGTATGCATCTGAGGCAAAAAAACGTATGGAAAGTATTGACAACGGAGAATTGTCTGAAAACGAAGTGACAGATGCCGGACAAGTCATTAACAACCACTTCATCGCATTAGCCAAAGAAAACAAAGAACTGCTGAAAAGTACTGTAGCCGACGTAGTCACCTCGTATATGGGCAAAAGCAACGTAACCCCTGCAGACATTGAGAAATACATGTTCAGCATTCATTCGGACAGCAGTAGGGACATCAGTTTCCAAATACGGAACCTGATTATCAACAAAGAAGTGGAAAACCACACGCCAACCTACTCTGGTCATTTTGTCCTTACAGAAATCATTCACCAAGACGAGAAGACCTTCCAACACACTTTTGCAGGAATGGCAACCATCAACAGCGAAGGCCGACTCACATCACTCATTCTGTCACAACAATCGTAGCCTATGCAAGAGATATTCGATTTAATCAACGAGATGTCACCCTTCCTTCTATTGGGTTTCCTCCTTGCAGGATTGATGCATGCATTCATTCCTAACAGGATCTATACCCATTATCTCTCGGGTAGTTCGTTCAAATCGGTTCTTTATGCGGCTTTGTTCGGAGTCCCGCTCCCCTTGTGTTCATGCGGAGTCATTCCTACTGCGATGTCGATGCGAAAAGAAGGCGCTTCGAAAGGTGCAACCGTTTCGTTCCTGATAGCCACACCCCAGACAGGCCTCGACTCCATCTTCGCAACTTACTCACTATTAGGACTTCCTTTTGCCATCATACGACCTTTCGTAGCATTCTTTACTGCCCTGATAGGAGGACAGGCAGTCAACCTGTTCAACAAAGAAACCTTGACAGCCACAACACATACGGAGCAACGTGAATACAGCGAGCAACATCATAGTTTCGTGGAGAAAATCGTTGAGGCGTTACGATATGGTTTCGTTGAGATGATGGGAGATATCGGCAAATGGTTGGTGATAGGTCTCATCATCGCAGGTCTCATCACCACCTTTGTACCTCAAGAGTTTTTCGCTGTTTTTGCTGACAACTCATTCATGAGCATTCTATTGGTGCTCTGCATATCCATACCGATGTATGTATGTGCCACAGGTTCCATCCCAATTGCTGTAGCGCTGATGCTGAAAGGACTCACTCCTGGAGCAGCACTCGTTCTATTGATGGCAGGACCTGCAGCCAATGCGGCATCTATATTAATAATCAATAAGGTGTTAGGTCGCAAGACCCTGATTATCTACCTATCGGCCATCGCTCTTGGAGCAATCGGGTTCGGATTAGGTATCGACTACCTCCTGCCACGCGAGTGGTTCATCCCTACCCTTGCCCAAACAGCCGAATGCTGTAACGAGCATGTAGAGTGGTTCAATATAGGGTGTACTATCCTTCTGGCACTCTTGCTGCTCTATGCACTCATCAACCACTTAAGAGGTCACGATCACTGTCACGAATGCAACGAAGATGCTTGTTCGGCAGATGCAACAGACACCACGATGAGGAAATACCGTATTGAAGGAATGAACTGCTCACACTGTGCCAAGAATGCAGAGAACGCAATCCGCAAAGTGGAAGGTGTCGAGCATGTCAGCGTGGATCTCGCATCAGAAACAGCAGTCGTAAAGGGAGATGCATCAGAATCAGACATCGCTGAAGCAGTAGAGTCACTTGGGTTTAAATTGGTAAAAAATGGAAATAATCACTAAATACTTCCCGAATCTCACACCTGAGCAAACCTCTCAGTTTGCCCAATTGTATGACCTATATACCGATTGGAACTCGAAAATCAATGTCATCTCACGAAAAGACATTGAGAACCTGTATGAGCGCCACGTGTTACACTCATTAGGCATCGCAAAAGTCATCAGTTTCCGTCCTGAGACGCATGTGATGGACTTAGGATGCGGTGGAGGGTTCCCAGGTATTCCACTTGCCATTCTGTTCCCTGAAGTACAGTTTCATCTGGTTGACTCTATTGGGAAGAAAGTGCGGGTAGCACAAGAAGTTGCCAATGCTATTGGATTGAAGAACGTAACATTCAGTCATGCACGAGGAGAAGAAATCAAGGAGAAATACGACTTTGTTGTTACGCGAGCCGTGATGTCGTTGGTGGAACTCATCAAATGTGTGAGGAAAAACATCGACCACACTCAACGTAACTCCCTCACAAACGGCATCATTGCCTTAAAAGGAGGAGAACTCGACAGCGAAATGGCATCCATGCGTAACATCTGTACAACTTGGGACCTCTCACAGTATTTCGACGAACCATTCTTCGAAACCAAGAAAGTTGTACATGTATCAGTAAAATAAAATATGATCCAAATTAAGACGTTCCAAGTAAACCCACTGATGGTTAATTGCTACATCATCAGTGATGATACGAAAGAGGCCTGCATCATTGACCCAGGATGCATGACAGAGACAGAGTGGTCTGTCCTCAAAAACTACATTGAAGACAAACAGCTCAAACTTGTACATATGCTGTGTACCCACCTTCATTTTGACCATATCATGGGTTGCGGATTCGTGTATCGTGACTATAAGTTGAATATTGAAGGTAGCATGGCCGACCAGAAGCAATACGAGCAGCTACGTGTCTATATGAATGCGTTCGACCTCGACACATCAAGCATACCAGCCCCACCCCCTGTTCACGATATCAGCACCCAGGCATCAATAGCATTCGGTACTCACACACTCACCATCCTCCACACTCCGGGACACACCCCAGGAGGCCTCTGCTTTTATTGCCCAGAGGAAGATGCCGTTTGGGTAGGAGATACACTGTTTCAAAGCTCGGTCGGACGTACCGATCTCCCTGGAGGTAATACAGAAGACCTCATCCGTTCTATCAAAGAGGAACTGTTCGCCCTACCCTCCACCACACAAGTATTCACAGGACATGGACCATCAACTACAATTGATTACGAACAACACTACAACCCCTACGTTCGATAGTTCGCCTATTCTACTTTACAAATTATAAATTATAATTCGTCAAATTGTAAATATTTGGTATTTTCCTCACTTTTTCGCAATTTTGTCATGATTTTCAAAAAAAATTATGTAATTTTGTCAGCTAATTTTGAAGCAAAGCAGAAAAGAGAGGCTTCTAGATAAGCGATTATTTCTTTATTAAGAACGAACTATGAACGAATCAAATCTTCAAGCGATAAAACAACGATATGGAATCGTAGGAAACGCACCAGAGTTGAACCGTGCACTTGATATTGCGGTTCAGGTAGCTCCTACTGACCTCAGCGTCCTGATTCAGGGAGAATCAGGTGTTGGTAAAGAGGTGGTTCCAAGAATCATTCACGATAAATCTGCCCGTAAGCATCAGAAGTATTTTGCCATCAATTGCGGCTCAATCCCAGAAGGAACAATCGATAGCGAGTTGTTCGGTCATGAAAAAGGAGCTTTCACAGGGGCTATAGGTGAACGCGAAGGCTATTTCGGAGCGGCCAATAAAGGAACCCTGTTTCTCGATGAAGTAGGCGAACTGCCTTTGAGTACCCAAGCCCGCCTGTTACGTGTGCTTGAGACGGGTGAATATATCCGAGTGGGATCATCAGAGGTAAAAAAGACGGATGTACGTATCATCGCAGCTACAAACGTAAATATCCAGAAAGCAATCAGTGAGGGGAAATTCCGTGAGGACCTCTACTACCGACTTGCCACCATTCCAATCAACATTCCACCGTTAAGAGCTCGTGGCAAAGATATTGAACTTCTGTTCCGCAAGTTCTCTTCATCGTTTGCCGAACGCTATATGCTCGACCCTATTGTCCTTTCTGACGATGCAAAAATGTTGCTACAAAGCTATAAGTGGCCAGGTAACATCCGTCAGCTGAAAAACGTAGCCGAACAGATATGCATCATCAGTCAGGAACGTAATATCACAGCCGAAGCACTTATTCAATTTGGTATCACAGACGACTCTAACACAGGAAGAGGACTTGTGTTGGCAAATCAGGCATCTCCTGGACAGCACACCTATGAGAATGAGCGCGAATGGCTTGTTCATGCATTAACAAGTTTGGGTAAAGAAGTGAAGGAGCTAAAAGAGATGATTAACAATCAACAGACCATACACCAGCAGCCAACTCACATCCTTCAAGATGCTGAATTCTCAGTAGCTCCAAAATATGAGCCTGCCCCTGTCACTCACATCAACTTACCCTCAGAGAGTATTCAGAACGCAGTGGAATATGTGGAACCCACCCCTCGCTCAATGAAAGAGGTCGAGGAGATGCAAATCAAGGAGGCACTCCAGCGCAACCATTTCAACCGCAGTCGCACAGCCAAGGAACTGGGCATCAGTGAACGAACGCTCTACAGAAGAATCAAAGATTATGGATTGGAAAAAGAATAGAATCATCATAGGGATAGCTTTGTCGCTTACACTGATTACTCTGATTGCCTGTAAGGTCGAGTATTCGTTCAATGGAGCCAGCATCAACTACAACGAGGTTAAATCGATTTCGATGACAAAGTTCCCCATTCGTAGTGCCTATGTTTGGGCACCAATGGAGAGTATGTTCTATAATAGTCTCTCTGACGCTTACGCAAAAAAGACCAAGCTGAAAGTACTCAAGAAAAACGGTGATTTACAACTCGCAGGCGAAATTACCGAATACAGCCAGACGAATAAATCTATCTCATCTGACGGATTCTCCGCTCAGACTCAGTTGAAGATGACCGTCAACGTCCGATTCAAGAATTCCAAGAAACCACAATCGGACTTTGAGAAGACTTTCTCTGCCATCACTCAGTACGATTCAAAGCAGCAACTCAGTGCTGTCCAAGAACAATTAGTACAAGAGATGATTGACGACATCGTTGGTCAAATTTACAATGCAACCGTCGCAGATTGGTAAAATAAATCGCAAATTGGCAGAAAAACTGCACAATATCCGTAAAACGTTTTGCCAAATCAGAAAAAAGTAATAACTTTGCAACTCATTTGTGACCATATCACATTGAATCGTATAATTCAAAACTAAAAATATCAAAAGAAAATGTACACTTTAATTATCGTACTTGTGATTCTCGCATCTATTCTCATGTGCGGAATCGTATTGATTCAAGAGTCAAAGGGAGGAGGCCTCGCTTCAGGTTTCTCTTCTTCAAACCAAATTATGGGTGTTCGCAAAACTACGGACTTCCTCGAGAAAGCCACATGGGGACTTGCCATCATTATGGTAGTACTCAGCGTTGTTTCTATGGCATTCGTTACGAGAACAACTGTAGAAGAGCAGCCTCTCACTGCTCCAATTCAAACCCAGACTGACGCTAACAACGTACAGTCATTCCCTGCTGCTACCCAGCAACAGACACCTGCACAGAACTCTTCAGAAAAAGAAGCTCAGGCTCCTGCCGAAGCACCTGCTCCAGCACCTGCACAATAAGCTGTAACCCTGTAAATCTGTCATAAGATGAAAAGGGTACGCTGTCCGAAATGTGACACCTTCATTGTATTCGATGAAACAAAATACAATGAAGGTCAGTCACTTGTTTTTGTTTGTTCTGGCTGCAAGAAAGAATTCAAGATCAGAATGGGTAAGTCGAAAATGACAAACATCCACGAAGAACGTGAAATCGACGAAAATGCCTTCAGTCAGGACTATGGAAGCATCATCGTTGTTGAGAACAAGTTCGCCTTCAAGCAAATCATTCCACTTGAGTTAGGTGATAACGAATTCGGACGATACCTCAAAGGTACCAATATCAACAAACCCATCGAGACAAGCGACCCCAGCATCGACACCTTTCACTGTGTCATACGAGTGGAACAAAACGCACAAGGACAACTCAAATACATCTTACGAGATGCTCCAAGCGACACAGGGACGTTCTACATGAACCAAATCCTGAAAGATACTGACAGAATTAACCTAGAGGATGGAGCAATCATCACGATTGGGGCTACCACACTCATCTTGAGAGCCGCACAAAGCTGACCTACCCCATCCCGAATCCACTCATCGTTAACTTAAACTAACAAAGACATGAATGACTCTCTCGATATGATGCTATCGCAAAGCTTACATGCATCCAACCCCGGGCTGTTCTTCACCATTTTACAGCAAAACTACTATTGCTGTGACAATATGCAAAGGCTGAACGACCCGAAAATCAATCCTTGCAGCACAATCTACAATGACAACTACCATTGTGTCATCTCTGTGCAGCATGGAACGATGAACCTTGTCATCAATGGACAAGAGGTAAAACTCAAGTCGAACGACTTCCTGGTGATTATGCCATTCACACGAATCGAAGTACTCACTTCTTTCTGTTCGTTCTTCACCTGTGCAATCACCAACTACATCGCACTCGACATCTACAACATGATAGGGACACCCATCACCTTCAGCGAGAACTGCTACACATTCCACCACTATCATTTCCATCCACAGCAGACCGACATGATTGTGAACGACTATCTACGTCTTAAAAACATCATGCTTCGCCAAGAAACATCGCTTCACGAGGAAATGCTGAAAGCAGGAATCGGCATCTTCTTTGCCCACATGTTCTCGTTCATTGCTGTCACAAATAAAATCGAATACAAGTCGCCGATTTTCCTCCGTCAGGTGTTCGACAAATTCCTCCTTGCCCTCAGTCAGCACTACGCAACTGAGCGCAAGGTGGAATTCTATGCCAATCTACTTGGTGTACCTTCAAAACACATTACAACAGCAACCAATCGATATGCCGAGAAGACTGCCTCAAGAGTCATCAATGAATATGTTATCTTCAAGATCAAAGCTGTTCTATACAACAACCAGTTGAGCGTAAAAGATGTGAGCGATATGTTCAACTTCCCAAGTCAGAGTTTCTTTGGTCGATACTTCAAACGTGTGACAGGCTATTCACCTGCCCGATTCATGAGCAAACATAGTAAAAAATTATCAAAACAAAAAACATTCCTGCCATGAGAAAGAATCCGACCAACCGATATATAGAAGATACAATAGCACGCATCGGAACAATCGTCCGATACACAGGCCAGTTTGAACAATATGTAGCACTCTACGACAACATATACAGCCGCACCCGCCTGACAGACATCTACGAGCCAGACAAGACTTATCTCATGGGCGAGTTCACCTGTCTTTGGATACAACAGGGAAAAGTTTCTATCACCATCAACGGGAAAAGCCAGACGATGGAACGCAAGTCCATTGTCATCATACCCATGCAAGCTTCGTTCAAGGTACATCAAGTAACACCCGAAACGCGCTTTGCCTTCGTTCGCTACTCAGAGACAGCCATTATCCAAAGCATAAAGGACCTTGGGCTTTACATGAATCGTTTCTCTCCTGGACGTTTCGATGTCACCGATCTTTCGAACGAAGCATTCAAAGAAATATCAGGCCTCTACGACGAATTCTGTGAAGGACTCTCCCACAAAGAGCTGAAATACCTCGACATCTATGCCCGCAGTTTCTGCAACCTCATTCTGGTATTCCTGCTCAACTCCTTCAGCATCGACACGCAGATCAAGGGAAAAGCCATATCGCGTCAGGAGACGGTTTATCGTCAATTTATCGACCTGCTTAACCTCTATGCTCATCGTGAACGTGAGGTGCAGTTCTATGCCGATCAGCTCCACATATCACCCAAGTACCTATCGACCGTCACACAAACCTACAGTGGCAAAAACGCCAGCGAATGGATTGCCGAATATGTCATAGGACTGGCCATTGAGATGATGCGCGAGAAACGTTGCAAGATTCAAGACATCAGTGTGAACCTCAATTTCCCCACACAGAGTTTCTTTGGTCGCTATTTCAAACGCACAACCGGTCTATCACCAAAACAATACACGCAAAAATACATCGAGAAGGATTGACAGACCTTTAAAAACTTCCAAACATGAAACTAATACCAACCTATAAATGGGCAAAGAACGTAAGAGCCGTACGAATATCCAATAAAAGCTTCATGCGCAAACCATGGGCTTCAGGGCTCATTCTCATCGTATGCGTCATTATCGCCATGCTGTTGGCCAATCTGCCTTTCACGCATCAACTCTACCACGATGTGCTCAACACCAAACTCTCGATGAGCATCCAAAGCCCCACACTGGCAGACGGAACCCACTTCATCGATTGGTTGTTCCCAAAGGACATGACCGTCGAGAAATTCATCAACGACATCCTCATGGTCATCTTCTTCTTCACTGTTGGACTAGAAATCAAGCGTGAAGTCGTATGCGGAGAACTCTCCACACCCAAGAAAGCCATGCTGCCTGTTATTGCGGCTGCAGGCGGAATGATGTTCCCTGCCCTCATCTACTTCCTCTTCAATCACAGCACGGATGCAGTGAGCGGATGGGGCATCCCTACAGCCACAGATATAGCCTTTGCAGTTGGTATCATGTCAATCCTTGGCAACCGTGTACCCATCTCGCTCAAGGTATTCCTCACAGCCCTTGCTATAGCCGACGATCTGGGAGCCATCCTCGTTGTCGCCTTCTTCTACGGAGGACACATCAATTTCGTCCTACTTGCAATCGCACTCGTTCTGCTTGCCTTCATCTTCGTCATGAATCAGATGGGCGAAAAACGCATGATGTACTACCTCATCCCGGCTGCAGCCGTATGGTTCCTATTCTATTATGCAGGCATCCACGCCACCATGTCGGGCGTCGTAATGGCCTTCATGATACCGATGCAGGGACGATACACTCGCGCCTATCTACAACGCAAGAATCGTGAGTACGAAAGACGCCTTGTTGAATATGAAAGCTACGATGATGTCGACGGAGTCAACGAAGAATTCCCCAACGACCTACAGCGTCATTGCCTGCGCCGCATGAGTTCCATCAGCAACAACACCATGGGAATGTCCTACCGACTCGAACACGCACTCGGCCCATGGGTCAACTTCGCCATCATGCCTATATTTGCATTAGCCAATGCAGGTGTGGAAATACCCGACATCAGCTATTTCAACATCTTCCAGTGGACACCCGAGATTGGCAGCGTAGGAATGGGAGTGTTCTTCGGCTTACTACTTGGAAAGCCTATCGGCATCACTCTTGCCAGCTTTGCCGCCATACGTCTTAAAATAGGCGAGATGCCGAAGAAAGCCACATGGCCCATGCTCTTTGCGGTAGCCTGTCTGGGAGGAATCGGATTCACCATGAGCATCTTTGTCGATACCCTCTCATTTGGCGACTATCCCGACCTCGTTGAACACCTACGAGCTAGCGGAAAGATAGCCGTCCTACTTGGCTCACTATGCTCAGGCATCCTCGGAAGCCTCCTCATTCAAACAGTACATAAGCTTCAGAAACCAACCCTATCATAGCTATCTTAGGGGAGCAGCTTATCTTCTTTTTTGACCATTGATTATTGACCATTGATTATTGACCATTGATTATTGACCATTGACCATTGACCATTGACCATTGACCATTGACCCTCCCCCTAAAGGGGGAGTTAGAGGGGGTCTGTTCTTTCAGATAGGATTCCCACCCTATCCTTTGTTAATACTTTACGTCGTCTCGGGTCAGTACGAAATCGCAACTGAAAGCATCTTTCCACCAACTAATCGAAGCACTTCCATGCTCCAGTTTTTGGAATGCATCCGATGAGGGATTATTAGTGCGCCCATAGTCATACCAAGGCATAAAGAACAACCATTTGGCTCCTGCTTTCCATTGGCTTGAAATGGTAGCAACCGAACCACATTCGGTCAATGCAGCCATCTTGCCTGGCTTCTGCTCTTGTAGGAACTGGTAGTTCAGTGTATAACAATCGTTCGCATCATTTTTGTTATAGACATCCATACCTACAATATCCACATACTCATCACCCGGATACCAATCAAACCCCTTGCTGTAGGGTTCGTTCCAAGCTGCAGCAGGTGTGAATGCCCATATCAGGTTGTCAATACCTTTTTCAGCAAAACGCTGGTACATCACTTTCCACAATTGTTTGCAGGCTTCGGCATCCATTCCCCACCAAAACCATCGACCTCCAGCCTCATGAAGCGGACGCCATATCACAGGGATATGCTTGTCACGCAGTTTCTTCAGACAGGAAGCAACTTGGTCAATATCCTTTATCATTCGAGCATATTCCTGTGAACCTTCATCAAAAATCTTTCGCACATCAAACTTGGTTTTGTTTCCCTCGCTACCAGAATAGAATGCATAATCCCTATCATTGTTTGCAGGAACATTCCAATGCCACATCATAGCAACGATTCCTCCTGCCTTGTGCCAGTTCTCAACCACTTCGGTATTGGAATAATCTATCCATCCTCCTGGCTGGGAGAATTGCAGATGGATGAAGTCAAAGCAATTCAATGCAGGCCACTTACCTGTATGTTGATGTACCCACATCGCCTCGTTGATGTTCCAATTGACATTAGCGCAAGCTCCCGAAAGAGTCTTTTTCCCATAAATGCTCTTCAGGTAGTCAAACAGCTGAGTTGCCTCGGGCGAACGCTTTGCCTGCAACGCTCCCCTATCAGCAAGAATCTCTGCCTTTGAAAAAGACACACATAAGGTCATAATACCTATCAAGACAACAATCTTCATTTTTTCCATACATTAGTTTTTAGTAGTTCTGTTTTGACGATGCAAATATACTCCTTTTCTTTGAATTATCACTTCCGTTATGGCTTATTCTCCACAAAAAACACTCAAAGCCAAGAATATTACACCGTTTTTTATACTTTTTTGTAAATCTCGCATGTAATTTCGAAATATTTTCATACATTTGCACGCAAAGCGTGCGAATGCGCATGCTTGAGGACACCATGAACAAAGACAAATAAAGGCAAACATGTTGAAACCCGAACAATAAACTAAATGACAATATGAATCTGACTAAAGCAAACTATCTACTTGTGTGCCACGCTCAATGGTTGCGAGGCGCATTGAGAGGGTTATTATTACCCCTCTTGTTAATGATGTTGCTGCCTGCAACTGCTTGGGCAGCCAACGAACTGGAAACGGTCTTGATTGACGGCAAGTCGTTCTACATTCTTCGTACCAGCAACGACTGGGAGATATTCAAGACTCTTATTAATAAGAATGATGGCAAAGAAGACATGAATGCCATTATGGATGGTGACTTCACGATAACGAGCAGTGTAGGAATGCAATCGGATGCACCTTATGTAGGTACATTCGATGGTAATGGACATACACTGAACGCTAATATCAAAGGAACCGACAGCTATATTTCTCCATTCTCACAAGTGAGAGATGCCACCTTCAAGAACCTTCATGTGACGGGAACCTGCAGTGGTGGCCAGCATTCATCGGGTTTGATCGGTTCGTCCGAAGGTGTAATCTACATCAACAACTGTTGGGTGTCGGTCACCGTAAACTGTAGCAACGATCACGTTGGAGGGTTTGTAGGGCATGGTCACAAGGCCAAGCACAGCATTGACAACTGTCTCTTCGACGGAAAACTCATCAGTGAAAAAGGAGGCAGCAATTCCTACGGAGGTGCTTTTGTGGGATGGGAAGATGGCGGCACATCAAACGTAGTGACCCATAGTTTGGAGAATGGTACGTTCAGCAACTTCAGACATACCGGAATGAACTACAATACAGGCACCGCCTGGAGCGGTGGCTCCAACAACTGGAGCTACCACAACTGGGGCGAGGTGAACGGCAATGTAGTAGGCACAAAGTCACCAGAAGATTTGGTCACTGCATTGGGTCGCAACAACTGGCAAGTGGTTAACGGCAAAGTGGTGCCGAAGATGGAGGTATTCCCGAAGACGGAAGAAATCAATCTGGAAACCTATGATGCCGTACCTAGCACCAATCAGGGTGAATTGGGTTCTATACAGCTTCCTATCACCTGCGACCGCCCTATGAAGTATGTGGATGCGACCTATACAGACTCCTACGGAAACACACAGACACTGAAACGCACATCTTTGGAGAAGGACAGCTATTTCACATTCCTGCTCTTACCTGGTACCGAGATGATTAAAGACCTGAATTTAACAGTCAAACTTGATGTCGGCACGATTTCCAAGACCCTTGACAAGGTGCCCATGATACACGGTCCCCACATGCTGAAGGCTGAAGTCGATAGCGTTGGCGGTGTGAAACTGATGTGGAAAGTCTTTGACCGCGATTACGAGGACTTGCTCGATGGAGACGTATTCCAGATACAGCGCTCGCTGACAGGTAAGGAAGAGGATTTCAAGGACTTAGAATCAGATGTAACCTACGATAGTGCTGTAGAGGACTACCTATTCCGCGACTCAACACTTATTTCTGCACTCTCAGCAGCAAATATAGATAAGGAACTGGGCATTCCTTTGGTACGCTACCGTGTGTACCGTATGGCTACGAAAGAAATTTGGGGCATGGATAAGAACCCAACGGTAGCTTACGCCCAGCCGCAGTTTGCTACGCTGACACTCTTAGTGCCTAAAGACGCTCAAGCAAGTTGGAGCAAATTCGATGAGCGCAAGGCAAAGGTTATATGGAATTGGACAGAGAACGACATCGAACACAACTACGTATGGGACGAACGTGCAGAACTGAGGTTTGAAGTGAAGATGTACAATCGCGAAGGACAACTTGTTGACAGCATTACGACCATCCCGACCGACGAGCAGTTCAGAAAGCGTGAAATGGAGTTGACGCTCAACCGCTCATGCGTCACTTACTCGATACGTATGGTTGTTGACGGTAGCAAGTCGCCCATCGGAAAGGGAGAGGGAGAGATATTCACAGTCATCAACAGCCGTGAGGATTTCGAACAATACGCAAACCAAATTTTCTACCATCCTACAACCGCAGTACATAATGCCATCATGACGGCCGATGTGACTATTGAAAATGAGAGGTCAAATTATTGGCTTGGTTATGGATCAGACAAACCATTTACCGGCAACCTCAACGGAAACGGTCATACCTTAACCGTTCTTTGGCCGAATAATGCAGGGCAACTTGTGGAATATTTGGCTCCCATCCGCTTCGCAGGTAGTGGAGCTGTCATCTGTAACCTGACCACCGCAGGCACAACAGAGACGGGCAAGCCTTTTTCGGCAGGATTAGTTGGAAAGATTTCCACAGGTAAACTATTCATCGAAAATTGTATATCCGACATCAGTTTTTCATCTTCTATGCAGGGCGATGCTACCTTAGGAGGATTCGTAGGGGTAGTTGACTTGAACGATGGTACGGATAACACAAAGAGTCTTTACATTAGCAACTGCTTATATAAGGGAAGATATCTGCTCAATAATGGCACCAATTCAGGAGGATTCGTAGGTTGGCGACGTAAGGAGACTTATGCGATGATTAGCAATAGTTACTTCAATCCGTCAAGCATTGTAGCATACAACATGAATGGTAGCGCAACATTTATGCGCGATCGTAATGAAGACAAACACAACGCTATCATTCAAGATTGTTCTTATGGTAGCAGTTTAGGGCAGATTCAGGGAAAGAGTGGTTCTGCTCCCCAAAATTGGTGCTGGAATCTTGATAAACCCGACGTTAAGCAGGTGCAGTTCTCAAAACCGACATCTGGTAGCACAGTTGCAGTATTATTACCAGATGATAAGTTCTATTATGAGAATTTGGGACATATTGACAGGAATTCTCTAACTACCGATACGCTGCAAACTTCTGTAATGTTGGAGTGGGCGTTAGATGGCGAGGAACCAGTTGACTACTTCGAGGTATGGCGCCGCGAGGTAGGCAGCAAAGACTCCATCTGTATTGCTACTCAGCTGTCCGAGATGTATTATGAGGACAAGACCGTATCGATCATCCGAGACTATGAATACATGGTACGAGGAGTGAACGACTGTGAGGGTTTGCATTATGACTGCACCAAATGGGTTCCAGGCAATTGTGTAAAGACAGGTCTCGTAGAAGGCTACGTTCTCTTAGCAGACGGAACGGGTGTGCCTGACGTAACGGTCACAGTCGTACCTGACGGAGCGACGACTGCTACGATGGGAGGTAGTGCAGTTACTGACGAAAGCGGTCACTACCGTATCGAAGGACTGCCTTATTGGAGCACCACCACAGGCGCCTACACCATCACCACCAACGCTACAGGTAACGAGACACGCTCCGTAGAATTCGATGGCAACAAGAACTCATTCTCAGGAAAGAACTTTACGGTGAGCAACAGTGTGAAGTTCACAGGATTTGTATTGTTCGAAGGAACCAGCATCCCTGTTCAGAACGTAGGATTCAAAGTGGATGGAAAAGAGGTAAAGAATGCGTCGGGCAAGATTCTCACCGACTATGAGGGTCGGTTTGCCTTCCGCATACTGCCAGGTAAACATTCAATTCAGGCATTCAAGGACGGTCATGAGTTCTATCAAGATGGATTCTACATGGCCAACGACTCTATCAACGTGGATGTGAACACCGACAAATCAAATGTTTATTTCTACGACAACACTCGCGTGACACTTATCGGACGTGTAGCAGGTGGTAAGGATCAGGCAGCTATACCATTAGGAAACTCGCTTTCAAAGAACAACTTGGGTAATGACCTGAAGATGGTGTTTGTGCTCGAAGGTGACAAGACTTCAAAATTGGTATTCGACAATACTGACCTCACAAAGAAGGTACGTGACGAAGTGTTCCAACACGTAGATCACGACGATAATTTCAACTACCAGACACGCGTTCACACCACTCAATACCGTATGGAAGTAACGCCCGATGTACATACAGGAGAATACATGGTGAAGTTGCCACCAGTGAAATGGAAGATTCAGCAGATTACTGCTCAAGGCTATGCCACCCTGTTCCAAGACGGACAGACAGGTGAAGTCATTGACTTGACCGACTCCATCGTTGAACACACCGACTATTACAAGGGCGCTTGGCTCAATGCAACGAAAGACACAATCCGTAATGTCGAAGTGAAGTATCACGCACAATACAGCCGCATCTACCGCACTCCTATTCTCCTTGAACGCAAGCAAGTTGGTTTCGGCCAGTTCGACTACTTCGGCGATCGGATTTATACCGCAAAGTCACTCGTAGGTGATAACGTAAAGGTGCCACTCGTCTATCAGGCACCGAAAAAAGAATACCTGAAGGACAAGGAACATTGGGTGGGTAAAGACTCCTTGGAGGTGAAGTACACCTTCGGCTATCCTGTTTTCAACACCGATAGGGGTTATCCTTTCGTTATCTCGGCTGTAGAGCGATACTACTATAATAATAATGTGCAGAGCGATACGGTTGACATCGTGAAACTCGATGGTGGTTTCGTCACCATCCGCAACGGCCTCATAAGCGGCACACAACGCGATACCCTTTCACTCGACGAGAACGGCGAGGGTTACTATGTGCTACGCGCAGCCCAAAAGCCCTATCTCGTGACTGGCAACGATGCACTCTCTACCGTTACCTTCTCGATGGAGCGCGATGGTGTGACCTACGAGGGTGAGCCCCTCAAGGCCTTCACCCTGAGCCAGTATGCAAAGCCTGGAGCAAAGGACTACCTCAGCGTTACCGCACCCTTACTTGTCGATGTACTACGCGACCCACCTGGCGGTGGTTCGTCAGCTAAGTTGAGCAAGGGCTCAACCCTGAAGCTAACATACCAGATGGATATGTCGTGGAAGGCTGGTTTATCAATTGATCTCTCGTCTGGCACTAAACTCAGTAACTATACCGGCTTGGTGGGCCCCGGCATTGAGTCTGGACTTATCAACATGGCCAACTCCGACTTCAACACCTCTTTCGACCTCATCTTCTCTGGTAGCGGACAGCGTGCCTTCTCCTACACGATGACAGCCAATGAAGACATCTCGACCGATGGCGGAAGTACAATGGTAGGAGCAAATGCTGACCTCTACATGGGCGTGGTGACCAACAACTTCATCAAACCCACCATCGCTGTACGAGCTATACCCGACAGCACCTTCATCCACCTGGCAGGTAATTTGGTGAGTGGACGTATGGTTGAGATTGCAAACGGCATTGGCGACGATGGCGGACTCTACCACCTGGTGCGTGATGAGGCAATCGGTTTCGGGCAGAGAGTAGAATCGAACTTCATCCATTCGCAGCAGTATATCGTCAAGCAGCTCATCCCGTCATTAGCAGAACAGAGCATGTCACTAATCTATGAGGGCAAGCATAAAGATCTGGCAGACAACATCGCTGATGCTCAGACTTTGGCGAACAGTTCCAATAAGCGCGTATACTTGTCGTTGAGAAAACACGATGACGAAAGATTCGGACAACTCAACATAGATCCGAAAACAAAAGCGTATGTTTACAACTCGCTGAACAAAAAGTATAGCGACCAGTCGGAAATGAACTATCTGATTGTGGCTCCAACAACCGAAAACGATGCAGAGAACCAGCGTGACGAAATCAACGAATACGCAAACCTGATTCTGGGATGGGCAAAGATGATAGCGGCCAGATCGACCTCGACTTTACGGCGTTTTTTCTCCAGCGTCGTGTCTCCGGAAATAAACTTCTCAATGATCTGCGCGTCCATGGCGAGGGTCTGGACAATCGACGGAAAGCCGACGCTGTT
>CACZXN010000046.1 GCA_902785075.1 uncultured Bacteroidales bacterium
AGGGTTATGCAAGTGATTCCTAAAGTCTCTTTATATTCTATTAGGTTATTTCAATACAACTCCTTACTTTTTACACATCATATCTCTAGTTCTTCTCTAGTTCTTCTCTAGTTCTTCTCTAGTTCGTCTCTAATTCTGAATTGGAGATGAATTGGAGATAAATTGGAGATGAATTGGAGATAAAGTAGAGTAGAACATGGCATAAATATAAGAATCACTATGGCAAACAATAAGGGGGTTGTTACTTTGATACTAGAACAGTATGAAATAGATCTAAGAGACCCACCCCCTTGCCTTCAATGGTCTTTGCACCCCCTTCGGTTCCCCCGTTATCGGGGGACAGAAACCCTATATGGAGGGGAGTAGGAACTAAAAGACCCACCCCCTTGCCCCTCCCTATATGGAGGGGAGTAGTCGCCCCTACAGGGCTATGGGTGGTGATGTGATACCATTGCGGGGGCTTACACCCCCGCCTATGATATTTCGCCCCGTTGGGGCTATGGGCTGTAGAACTTCTTTTTTCCCAGATAGAGTGCAAAACAAAGAAATTGTTTGGCATGTATGGGCTTTTTTTCATAAAATTCTAACACTCGACTATAAAAACAAGCTTTTATTGTGCTCGCTTAATCGAATTTTTCCATAAAATTCTAGCACTCGACAATAAAAACAAGCTTTTATTGTGCTCGCTTAATCGAATTTTTCGTATCTTTGTACCCATAAACCAATGGGGAAAGTTTTTCAAGACATACGTGGACAATTAGCTACGCGGTATGAGCGTGGTGAAGCACAGGCAATGGGTTTTCTGTTGCTGGAAGAGCTGTTTGGCCTTACCAAAGCGGATGTCTTGATTGGGAAAGACGACGAAACTTTTGACGCACAGAGCCAATCGGGCATGAAGCGAGCGACAGAACTCCATATAGCAGTAGGTCGATTGATGAAAGGCGAACCTATTCAATATGTGATTGGACATACTGACTTCTGCGGACTTAGAATCGATGTGGGTAGAGGTGTGCTGATTCCCCGTCAGGAGACAGAGGAATTGGTAGCTGCCGTAGAGGGATTCAACCCTCGTTCTATCCTTGATGTCGGAACAGGAAGTGGATGTATCGCCTTGGCGCTGAAACATCGATTGAAAGAGGCGCAAGTGACAGCGATGGACATATCGAAAGAGGCGCTGAAGATTGCAAGGGGTAATGCAGAACGACTGGGATTGGACATCGCATTCGAGCAATGCGACATCTTGAATGCAAAACCTCGGGAGCAAATATACGACCTTATCGTGTCGAACCCTCCTTATGTGTGCGAAGAAGAGCGAGTGGAGATGGAGCCGCACGTATTGGATTATGAGCCAGAATCGGCCCTCTTCGTGCCCAACAATCACCCGTTGCTGTTCTACGAGGCGATTACAGAGTATGCCATAACGGCCCTGAACGATGGAGGAATGCTGGCGTTTGAGACAAACAGGCGATTTGCACACGATGTGGAAGCTTTGATGGCTGATGCCGGGTTCGACGGCATTCAGGTGAAGCGAGATATGTTTAACAATGAAAGAATAGTGACAGGATGCCTGAGAAGAAAATAATGAGTGAGAACGATGCGATGATACGCCTGACAGCCAAATGTGCTGCCTCGGAGTATTGTAGGGCTGATATCCGTAAGATGATGAGCAGATGGGAACTGCCTGAAGGTGCGGCCGACAGGATTCTCAAACGCCTGCAGGACGAGCGATATATCGACGAACGGAGGTATGCTCACGCATTCGTTCGCGACAAATTCAGGTACAACCACTGGGGATGGGTACGAATTGAGCAGGAACTAAGAAGGCGGAACATCGCTCAAGATTTTATCGATGAGGCAAAAGCAGAAATCAGCGAAGAAGCCAACCTGACAGAACTGAGAAAAATCATCGACTCGAAACGACGCACCGTCAAAGGGAAGAACGAATACGAAGTGAATGCTAAACTGTTCCGTTTTGCATTATCGAGAGGGTTCAGCTATTCAGACATCAACGAGGTATTACATACAGACATTGAAGAATGAGGATTGTTTCAGACATCATTGATTTCATGTTCCCCCGCTATTGCCCTATCTGCAAAGAACGGATGAGTCAGGACGAGCAGTATATCTGCTTCAACTGCCTCAGCGATCTACCTCGTACCAACGCTCATCTCATCGATGAAAACCCGATAGAGAAGTTGTATTGGACACATCTGCCCATCGAGAGGGCAACTTCGTTCTTC
Source organism: uncultured Bacteroidales bacterium (assembly GCA_902785075.1). Classification (GTDB taxonomy): domain Bacteria; phylum Bacteroidota; class Bacteroidia; order Bacteroidales; family Bacteroidaceae; genus Colivivens. The sequence continues at coordinate 2,241 of CACZXN010000046.1, forward strand.
TTTTACGATTCTCTGGAGTCGAGACAAACAATCTACTTCACAAAGTACTTCAACGACCCGAATATCGGGAAAACCATAGCCAGCGTGATGGCTGAAGAGTTGCAAGAGACGGACTTCTTCGCAGGAATGGATATGATTATCCCTGTACCGCTCCATCCTAAGCGTCAAAGGAGTCGAGGATACAACCAATGCGACTTCATCGCAGAAGGCATCAGCGATGTTACAGGACTGCCAGTAGGGAAAGGCATCGTGAGCAGAATTGTGGACAACACCTCGCAGACACACCTCTTATCTTCAGAAAGAAAGGAGAATGTGGAAAACATCTTCAAACTGATGCACCCAGAGAGAATTAAGGGCAAACATCTGCTGTTGGTTGATGATGTCGTCACAACTGGCTCGACAACCATCTCATGCGGACGAGAACTTGCAAAGGCTGAGGGAGTAAGGATTTCGGTCGTCAGTATGGGATATGCAGGAAAGAAATTTTTGAATCATGACAATAGATAATATCAACTTAGGCGACAAACCCGTGTTACTTGCCCCGATGGAGGATGTGACAGATCAGGCTTTCCGACTCTTATGCAAGGAGTTCGGAGCATCGATGGTGTATTCTGAATTTGTAAGTGCAGATGCATTGATTCGTTCAGTCAACCGCTCATTGCAAAAAATCACCGTCTGTGATGAAGAACGCCCTGTTGCGGTTCAAATATACGGCAGAGATGTGGCATCAATGGTGGAAGCAGCCAAAATCATCGAAGCAGAAGCACATCCTGACGTATTGGACATCAACTTCGGATGCCCCGTAAAAAAGGTAGCAGGAAAAGGTGCAGGAGCAGGTATGCTGAAGAATATCCCACTGATGCTCGAAATTACCAAAGCGGTTGTTGAAGCCGTAAACCTGCCTGTAACCGTAAAGACACGATTGGGATGGGATCACGAAAACAAAATCATCGTAGAGTTAGCAGAGCAATTGCAGGATTGCGGCATCAAGGCGCTTACCATTCATGGTAGAACCAGAAGCCAAATGTACACAGGAGAAGCTGACTGGACGCTGATTGGAGCGGTAAAGAATAATCCAAGGATGCATATTCCCATCATCGGAAATGGGGATATCACAACCCCTATGCGCGCGAAAGAGTGTTTTGATAAATATGGCGTAGATGCCATCATGATTGGAAGAGCTACCTTCGGACGTCCTTGGATATTTAAAGAGATTCGTCATTATCTCGACACAGGAACCGAAATTGAAGGATTAACCAATCAATGGAAATTGGATGTTCTTCGAAAAGAAATCCTGAAAAGTGTGGAAGCAAGTCCCAAAGGCGAACTAGGCGGATTGCTGCATGTGCGTCGCCACTTAGCTGCAACACCTCTATTCAAAGGAATACCCAACTTCCGTCAGACACGCATCAAAATGTTACGAGCAGAAACGGTGGACGAACTGTTCAAAATTCTCGGTGAAATCGAGGATTTACTTTGATTGACTGGCCAAATCGCGAATCATCCGCAGCTCAGGATAAGAGAAAAAAACAGTAACAGTTTTACCCGTTTCCAACCCCGTATACTCATACATCAAGTCAGTCTTGGCATCAATCAACTGATTCACCATTGTCATCATGGAAGGAGTCTTAGCAATCGTTTCAGCTGTAGCTTTTTTCATTCCTTGTGCAAACGCCAGATTGCTGGCAGGACTATCAAACCTCACAACACTATCTTCTGCTACAGTATAGCAATAAGTCCACTTACCTTTACTCAGTTGAACACCCACCAAAGTATATTTATCCCCTGCAGTAGCTGGACACGATGCATTGACAGCCTCAGCAGTCTTTTCCAACACTTCCATCGCATGCTGTTCAGGACGCAACATACTATCAACCGAATTGCGTTGCTGTTGATTACATGCAACCAACATGGATGATAGTACGAATAACATCAATAGTTTCTTCATCGCTGTTCTGTTTCAAAATAACTAAATAAATCTATCGCTATTTGCATCGAGCACAACCTACACATTTGTCGAGTTCGCCCTTCAAACGCTGTTCAATCATGATATGAAGTCTATCACGAAGAGGTACTATCGGTATCTCATCGATAACTTGACCAACGAATGCCTGCATGAGCAGCATACGGGCTTCAGCAAGCGGAATACCACGCTGACGCATATAAAAAAGTGCCATTTCATCGAGTTTTCCAACTGTGCTTCCATGTGAACACTTCACATCATCTGCATAGATTTCCAACATCGGCTGTGTATACATACGTGCATCACTACTTGCACAGATATTCTGGTTGACTTCTTCGCTCACGGTTTTCTGTGCTCCTTCTGCCACATATACCCTTCCGGCAAACGCTCCTACAGCTTGTTCATCAACTACATATTTGTAGAGTTCGCGACTGGTACAGTTGGGCACCTCGTGGCGTATGAGGGTGTTGTTATCTACAACCTGACTCTTATCGGCCATCACGCAACCATTGAGCGTTATTTCGCTGAATTCGCCCACAAGTGTGGCCTTGATGGTGTTGCGTGTAAGTCCGTTAAACAGCGTGATGTTGTTGTGTTTCACGTTTGCATATCTACCAACCTTCATATACACGTTATTGAAGCGTGTACAGGATGTATGAGTTTCTTCCAGTTCATACAGCTCCAAACGGGCATTATCACCAACATACACCTCAACCACTTGAGTCGTGAGGATGTGTGTCTTATTATTTGCCACATAGCGAAGCATAATTTTTGCAGAGGCACCTTCATCCAACACAATCATGATACGTTTGTGCTCCATCTGATCTTCGTCAGAAGTGAACGTATCAGTCAGTTCAATAGGATGGTCGAGAATCTGGTTCTTCCCCACATGAATACAGATGCATTCGTGCGTAAATGCAGTATTGAGAGCGGTTATAGCATCTTCGTTGTCTGCTATCTTCGAATAATAACGATTCAATAAGGATGCATCGTTCAGGGTAATTACTCCTTGCTTGCTTGAGTTCAGAGGTAAGGTGGGTAGCGGCATAGAATACTGTTCCTTACCCTCAAAAGCTTGCTGCACATCTATATATCGGTAATCCTCTACCTTACGGCTCGGAAAACCTCTCTGGGCAAACATAGCGATCGCCTCATCACGCAGAGTGTTCATCACTTCTGGTGATGCAGCCATCAGACATTCGCGATTTGCCTGATAAAGACTTATATATGATTGTTCAGCACTCATTCTTTTATCCAGTCAAAACCTCTGTCTTCAATTTCTTTTGCCAACTCGGCTCCTGCTGTCTTTACAATCTTGCCATCAAGCAATACATGTATGAAGTCAGGACGGATATAGTCGAGCAAACGCTGATAGTGCGTAATAACTAATGCGCTGGTTTGAGCGGTACGCAGACGGTTAAATCCCTCTGCTACTACCCTCAAAGCATCCACATCAAGACCGCTATCTGTCTCGTCAAGGATGCAGAAAGTTGGTTGCAGCATTGCCATCTGGAATATCTCATTACGCTTCTTCTCTCCCCCAGAAAAACCTTCGTTGACTGAGCGTGAAACCAGTTTCTTATCGATATCGACAAGCTTCTGAGTATCGCGTATCAATTTGAGAAACTCTGTAGCCTTGAGCGGCTCCTGACCTAATGCTTCACGACGAGCATTAACAGCAGCACGCATGAAATTCGTCATACTCACTCCTGGTATCTCTACTGGTAACTGAAACGACATGAAGACCCCCTCATACGAACGTTCTTCGGGAGTCATAGCAAGCATATCCTTTCCATTAAAAGTAATGCTGCCTTCTGTCACCTCATATTTAGGATTTCCTACGATGACATTACTCAAGGTACTTTTTCCTGCGCCATTAGTACCCATCAAAGCATGTATCTCACCATCACGAATAGTCAGATCCACTCCTTTCAGGATTTCTTTGCCGTCAACCTTGGCGTGTAAGTTCTTTATTTCTAACATTTTCTTTTATTTCGTAATCACGTTATTCGCATTCGTTCAACCTACCGAGCCTTCGAGTGATACCGATAGCAATTTCTGAGCCTCAACAGCAAACTCCATTGGGAGTTTATTGATGACATCCTTAGCATATCCATTTACTATAAGTCCTACAGCTTCCTCTGTCGGTATGCCACGCTGACTGCAATAGAACAACTGATCCTCAGAGATCTTAGAAGTCGTTGCTTCGTGTTCCACAATCGCAGAATTATTATGGCAATCGATATATGGGAAGGTATGTGCTCCACAATGACTTCCAAGCAGTAATGAGTCGCACGAACTGTAGTTGCGAGCCCCTTCTGCCTTAGCGCCTATCTTTACTAATCCCCGATAAGAGTTCTGGCTTCTACCTGCCGAGATTCCCTTACTGATGATGGTACTCTTGGTGTTCTTTCCGATATGTATCATCTTGGTACCCGTATCTGCTTGCTGAAAGTTGTTGGTCACAGCAACCGAATAGAACTCTGCCTGTGAATTATCGCCACTCAGCACACAACTAGGATATTTCCATGTAACAGCAGAACCAGTTTCTACCTGAGTCCAAGACAGCTTGCTGTTGTTTCCCCGCAGATGTCCTCGTTTTGTAACGAGATTCAACACTCCTCCTTTTCCGTCAGCATCTCCTGGATACCAGTTTTGAACAGTGCTGTATTTCACCTCTGCATTCTCCATGACTACAATCTCAACAATTGCTGCATGTAGCTGGTTTTCGTCTCGCATAGGGGCGGTACAACCTTCAAGATATGAAACATAAGAGTTGTCGTCACAAACAATGAGTGTTCGCTCAAACTGTCCGATATTTCGAGCATTGATACGGAAATAGGTAGAAAGCTCCATTGGACACCGTGTATTCTTGGGAATATACACAAACGACCCATCGCTAAAAACAGCACTATTGAGCGCTGCAAAATAGTTGTCGCGATAAGGGACAACACTACCTAAGTATTGGCGCACCAATTCAGGGTATTTCTTCACGGCTTCGCTGATGGAGCAGAAGATGATGCCTTTCTCCTCCAAAGCTTTAGTGTGAGTAGTTTTCACTGAAACAGAGTCCATTACAGCATCAACAGCTGTTCCACTCAAGGCCATACGTTCCTCAAGAGGGATGCCCAGTTTATCAAATGTCTTAATGAGTTCTGGATCTATCTCCTTAGGCTTCCCATCTGCATTCTTCGACTTGCTTGTAGGATCGGCATAGTAAGATATTGCCTGATAATCTATCTCAGGCAATACCAAATGCCCCCACTTGGGTTGTTCCATTGAAGTCCAATAACGAAAGGCTTTGAGTCGGAAATCCAAGAGCCACTCAGGCTCCCCTTTCTTCTGCGAGATGAGGCGTACCACATCCTCGTTCAGACCTTTCTCTATGATTTCTGTATGTACGTCAGTTGTGAAGCCATATTTGTATTGTTCATTGGCAACCTGCTTGACATACTCGTTACTATTTTGTTTTACGGAAGCAAATTCTTCGCTTTTCACTTTTCACTTTACGCTTTACAGTTTCTGCTTCACTTCCACTTCTGTGAAGGTCTCCAGGATGTCACCTTCGTGAAGATTATCGTAGTTGACGATAGAGATTCCACATTCGAAGTTAACTCCAACTTCCTTCACATCGTCCTTGAAACGCTTCAGGGCATTAATCTGACCTGTATAGATGACGATACCGTCTCGAATCACTCTGACCTTATTACTACGCTGAACCTTTCCGCTAGTTACGTATGCTCCAGCAACCGTTCCCACTTTAGTAATGTGGTAAACCTGTCGAACTTCGAGGTTGGCAGTCACTTCTTCCTTCGTCTCAGGAGCAAGCATACCCTCCATCGCACTCTTGATTTCCTCAATCGTATCGTAAATGACTGAATAGAGGCGAATGTCCACACCTTCTTGGTCAGCCAACGCACGTGCAGCCTTTGACGGACGTACCTGGAAACCGACGATGATGGCATCAGAAGCTGCAGCAAGAGTTACATCGCTCTCGCTGATTTGTCCTACTGCCTTGTGAATGACGTTCACCTGAATCTTCTCTGTAGAAAGTTTAATGAGTGAGTCGCTCAATGCCTCGATTGAACCGTCTACGTCACCTTTGACAACAATATTCAGTTCCTTGAAGTCTCCCAACGCGATACGACGACCCAACTCGTTAAGGTCGACACGTTTCATCGTACGGATACCTTGTTCACGCTTCAACTGTTCACGCTTGTTACAGATGTCACGTGCTTCTTGCTCTGTTTCCATCACATGGAAAGTATCTCCTGCGGTTGGTGCACCATTAAGTCCGAGTATTACAGCCGGCTCTGCAGGCAATGCTTTCTCTATACGCTGTCCACGCTCGTTAAACATCGCACGGACACGTCCGAAATGAGTTCCTGCAAGCACGATATCACCTTGATGTAGGGTGCCGTTCTGACAAAGAACTGTTGCTACATAACCACGACCTTTATCAAGTGTTGATTCGATGACAGAACCGGTTGCCTTACGGTTTGGATTCGCACGCAAGTCAAGCAGTTCGGCTTCAAGCAACACCTTATCCATCAGTTCGTCTACTCCGATACCTTTCTTGGCACTGATTTCCTGACTTTGATACTTACCGCCCCAATCTTCTACCAAGAGATTCATATTGGCAAGCTGTTCCTTTATCTTCTCAGGGTTGGCTCCTGGCTTATCTATCTTATTGATTGCAAATACCATAGGAACACCAGCAGCTTGAGCATGAGCGATTGCTTCTCTTGTCTGTGGCATGATTGCATCATCAGCTGCAATGATAATGATGGCGATATCCGTCACTTGAGCACCACGGGCACGCATAGCTGTGAAGGCTTCGTGACCTGGAGTATCAAGGAAGGTGATGTGTCGTCCGTCTTTCATCTTCACATTATAAGCTCCGATATGCTGAGTGATACCTCCTGCCTCACCTGCAATCACATTCGTCTTGCGGATATAGTCGAGTAATGAAGTCTTACCATGATCGACATGACCCATCACGGTGATGATTGGTGCACGTGGCTCCAAATCCTCCTCGTTATCATCTTCCTCAACGATAGCATTACTTACCTCTCCACTTACATAGCTTGTGGTGAATCCAAATTCTTCTGCTACGATATTAATGGTCTCAGCATCAAGTCGCTGGTTGATACTTACCATCATACCAATCGACATACATGTTCCTATCACCTGAGTCACAGGTACATTCATCATTGTAGCCAGTTCGTTGACGGTAACAAACTCCGTAAGCTGCAATACCTTGCTATCTGCGCCTTCCTCTTGTTCCATTTCAAGGCGATGACGTTCACGCTTTTCCTTACGGTTCTTAACACTACTCTTCACCGATTTGGTTGTCAAACGTGCCAGCGTTTCCTTTACCTGCTTTGCTACTTCTTCGTCAGTGAGCTCTACCTTAACGTCTTTCTTCTTCTTATTCTTCTTACCCTGCTGAGGTACATTCTGCACGTTCTGACGTTGGTTATTATTCTTTGCTCCTTGAGCCGAAGCGCCTTTTTCTATCTTAGGGTTGGTCTTCTGCTGACTTGCGACAGCATTAATATCCACCTTACCCTTGTTGATGCGTTTACGTTTCTTCTTCTTTCCATCTTCACCGTCTTTTCCATCTCCGATTTCCTGCATCACAGACTCTTTGTATTTGTTCTTTGCCTCCTGACGTGCACGCTCCTTTTCCTCTCTTTCTTTCTTACGCTCAGCTTTCGATTTCTTGTCAGGTCGAGTCTTCGAATTGATGTTGCTCAAATCGATAAAACCAACTTTCTTGAAGTTAAGTCCTGCCTCAGGAGTGACAACATGGTACACGCCATCTTCAGTTTCCTCCAAAACGGTTTTATTCTTAGAAGATTTCACTTTCTGAGATTGAGGTTTTTCCTGTATTTCATCTTCAACCTCATCGATTATCGTTTCTTCGTCAGCCTCTACATCTTCTTCATTGCTCACTTCCTGCTCAGGCAGTTCTACAGGTTCTTGTTCTTGAACCTCTGTGGTTTCCTCGATTTCAGCGATTTCCGGCTCTGGTGCAGAGGGTTCCTCTTCAACAGGAGATTCCTTCACAGGATTGGCAGGTTTGAGTTTACCCAACACCTTTACCTCCGTCTTCCGCTCGCTTTCCAAACGGAACACTTCCTGTTGCTCTTTTTGCTTTTTGAGTTCTGCTTCACGTCTCAGTTGTTCTTGCAACTCTTTTGCCTTACGTTCAGCCTTCTCCTGCTGTTCCCTTTCTTTCCTTTTCTGAATATCAAGGTTCGTTTCTTGCTTCTTCTGTTTATCACTACCAAACTCCTTGAGCAATATGTCATACTGCTCATCTGTTATCTTGGCATTGATACTTGCATCCTCAAGGGGCTTTCCTTTTTTCTGCAGGAATTCAGCTACTGTGTTGATTCCGACGTTTAGCTCTTTTAATGCTTTATTAAGTCTTGGCATCTTTTAATCATTCACTATTAATAATGCATAATTCATATTTTCTCCCCCTAAAGGGGGCTGGGAGGTCTGCTCTTAGTTCTTAGCTCCACCTCCCCCTAGAGGGGGAGTTAGAGGGGGTCTTTAGTCCTCGAACTCTGAGCGGAGAATTCGCAGTACTTCGTCCACAGTATCCTCTTCGAGGTCTGCTTTCTCTATGAGTAAGTCGCGTGGTGCATCAAGAACGGCTCTTGCTGTATCAAGACCAATCTTCTTGATGGCTTCGATTACCCATTCTTCAATCTCATCCTTGAATTCATCAAGGTAGATATCATCCATGTTCTTCTCGTTATCATCAAGTTCACGGAATACATCAATTGTATAGTTTGTCAACATACTTGCCAACTTGATATTCATACCATTCTTACCGATTGCCAACGATACCTGATCTGGATTCAGATATACTTCTGCCTTACGTTCTTCCTCATTGAGGGTGATAGAATTCACGCGTGCAGGAGCTAAAGCTCGTTGTATCAACAACTTATCGTTAGCGGTATAGTTGATAACGTCAATATTCTCATTATGCAACTCGCGTACAATTCCGTGGATACGTGCGCCCTTTACTCCGACACAAGCTCCTACTGGGTCAATTCTGTCGTTGTAGCTCTCTACGGCAATCTTTGCTCTTTCTCCAGGGATACGTGCTATCTGATGAATGGTAATCAATCCATCGTTGATTTCCGGCACCTCCTGCTCCATCAATCGCTGCAGGAATTCTGGTGCAGTACGGCTAAGGATAATCTTTGGGTTGTTGTTTTGGTTATCTACACGAAGCACAACGGCACGAGCCGTCTCACCTTTACGGAAGAAGTCGGTAGGAATCTGCTCGGTCTTAGGCAACAGCAACTCGTTTCCTTCATCATCCAACAAGAGTGTCTCGCGTTTCCATATCTGATATACTTCTGCTGTGACAATCGTACCTACCTTATCAATATACTTATTGTATAGGTTGTCATGTTCCAGTTCCAGAATCTTAGATGCCATCGTTTGGCGCAAGTTGAGAATTGAACGACGTCCGAAATCACTGAAGTTGATCTTCTCTGCCACATCCTCACCAATCTCATAGTCCTCATCGATTTTCTGTGCATCGCTCAAGCTGATTTGAGTATTGGTATCCTCCACCTCATCGTCAGCAACTACCACTCTGTTGCGGTAGATTTCAAAGTCACCATTCTCTGGATTTACAATCACATCAAAATTTTCATCCGATCCATACTGCTTCTGCAGCACGTTGTGGAATGAATCCTCAATAACACTGACCAGAGTTGTACGGTCAATGTGCTTTGTCTCCTTAAACTCCTTAAAGGTGTCAATGAGACTGATTTGTTCTTCGTTTTTCTTTGCCATTTTATTGTTTATTTTTCAATTATCAAAACTGAATTACCGCCTTTACCCACTTCACCTCGTCATACTTGAATTCCTTTGTCACCTCTACCAGGACTGGGCGTTTCTTTCCTTCCACCTTCTGTTTCTCTTGAAAACAGAGTGTAAAACCAGATTCGTTTGCATCGGTCATAATTCCCTGTACTTTCTTACCGTCTGCCATCATCACCTCTACTTCGTTACCGATATTGTTCTTGTACTGCTGCAAAACCTTCAGCGGTTGTCCAATACCTGCGGAGCCTACTTCCAGTTCAAAGTCTTCTTCGTCACGATTCAAGTGTGCCTCGATGAAACGGCTTAAATCACAGCAGTCCTCAATCCACACCCCTTCTTTGTGATCAATCTCAACAACGATTTTGTTCTCTTTGTCTACGGTTGCATCAACGAAAAAATATTCTTTTCCGTCGAGCCATTCGTCAACCAATGCTTTAATTTTCTTACTATCAATCATAAATCGAAACATTATAAAAGGAGGAACTTTTCAGCCCCTCCTTCTTTATTTCACGGTGCAAAGATACAAAATTATTCATTATGCGTCATACATAATTCATAAATATTTGCAAAAAACATACAATTTTTCCTATTTTCCCCTTCGCTTTTCCTTTTTTAGCCTTATTTGTACGCTATTTGTGTTCGTTTTGCACTTTTTCGAACTCTTAGTGTTTTAATTCAATTTTTTTTCGTTCCTTTGTAGCGATTTTCCACTTATGGGGCATTAGCTCATCCGGCTAGAGCGTTTGACTGGCAGTCAAGAGGTGGCGAGTTCGAGTCTCGCATGCTCCACTTCTCATGGTCGCAATTCCTTGATTACATTTTCTGCCAGATACACTGCTCCTATTTCGTTCGGATGCAGCAGGTCACCTGTTTCTCGTGAAGGTATATTATATAGGAAGGGGCTTGCATTGGTTCCGCTTCCTGTGCCTTTTGAATTGTTAAACACAAACGACAGACGACCTTCCTTGTCCCAATCAATTGTCGGAATGCCCAATAGTTGTGCCGCTTTGCGGATTTGATCGGCTTTCACAATATAGTCAAAAGGACTATCAGTATGCCCGTAATAAAGTCCACCTGGTGTAATCACATAAATCTTGGCTGCAGGAAATCTCACTTTGAGATTGCTGACAATATAGGCTAAGGCTCCTGCAAAAGTGGTCCGCTTCTGATTAGTGACACACGATGTGTAGTCATCGACTACCGATTGTGGGTCTGCATCATCATTAATACCTCCCTCGACAATGATTGCATCGGGATTAATTCCTTGTGGAATCCTATTGAGTTGTGCTCCAAGTGTGTTGGTATGTTTTTCACCTCGTTCCTTGAGGGTAGCACTTACCTTTCCCAGATTGATACACTGCACGTCTGACATGCGTTCCATTGCAGCAGTCCATTTCTTCAACTCACAATAGCTGTCCCCCAACAACAGTACACTCCCCAATGATAGTTTGGTCTTTTTCCAGATAAAGTCGTAACGAGTCACCATCCGCATATCCTCCACAAATGGCACACAAAACATATTGGCTACAGCCTTCAACTGACTCACTTTTACAGAATCTTGACCATGAAGGTCTTGACCATAGCGGACAGGTGCAAGGAAGAAAACCCGTGCATCAGGAACCTCTTCTCTTAGGTACAGCATAATTCGACATAGCGAACCCGCAAAGTTCTTGTTGGTCAGTTTCTGCTTATCTTTCGACACAGCTATGTTTTTCGTACGGGGATTCGCACCTTTCGTCGTACACACCTTACCGTATGGATAGTCAAACAGCGATTGTTCATACGATGTTCGCTCCTGATCCTCGTCTGCCTCATCGTTACATCCCAATTGCAGGAATATCACGTCGGGCTTACGTTCACTGATGCTTTTGTTTGATAGGATACACTGTACGTCTGTTGACATTCCTCTCTCCGCTGTAAGGTTACACCCATAGCACAATGTTTCTTTCTTGACCATCAAACCCAACTCTTCGGAGAAACACCACGTCCACGACTCCTCAATCGCCCGATTGTCCGAAATCAGCATAGCTGTCCCTTCCGCCTTCAACAGCATCGGAATCAACACCAACAATATGCCAAACCATTGTTTCATTTCTCAATCCTTCACTTTCCTACAGCTCTACAAATCTTAGCTCTCCAGTTCTTACCTTACCCACACTTTCTTTCCATCCATGATGTTCAGCCCCTTCTGAAGGGTGTTAATTCGCTGACCATTGAGGTTATAAACCCTACCACGTCTCAGCTCTTCATTCTTCTCGACTTCTTCCAAGCCTGCTGGTAGTCCTCCGATATAGATATGGAAAATCAGTTTAGCAACAGCTATATGCCCATCTTTATCCTTATAGCGGAATCCCTGTCCCAGTTGATATACCTCTCCATTCTTGCAATGGTTAGGGTATTGTCCGATGGTGAAGGCCAACGTGTTAGCATCCATTTCTGAATACACATACGAATCATTTCCCCATCCGCAGACCGTTCCTGTCTTCGAGAACCAATGTCCATATCCATTTGCTGTCGAAGCACTATTGACCACAGCATTTGTCTTGGGGTTGAGTGCCACAAAATTGATGGTGTTCTTCGCCTGTGAGGTGCTATATGCAGTCAACAGCTTACTGATGTCAGCTGGTTGCACTCTCAGAGCGTTTCCGATAGCCGCCAATTGGGCAGAAGTGAGTCGATATACTGTTCCAGGATAATCCGACGTTGATGCGTTAAAGCCCACATTGATGTTCAAAGTGACATCGCTTGGCAGAATCGAAGTGTCACTCAAATCCACTGTTGGGATATGTCCCACAACATCCGTATTCTCAAACTTCAACTGATAAGGCCATTGGTCATCGTTCGTGATGTTCTCATCCCATTTATGCACAATATAGACCGAAGGGGCAGGACTCACCACAAACCACAAACGTTCTGTATTCTCTGGAACTGTGAAGGTAGTCGTGTCGCTCACAGCCACCATCGATCGTCCTTTGGCGTACACAGTATCGACTGACTGATACACACGAGTGCCATCTTTCAGCAGGGCTACATACCCATGTCGGAAACCTCGACGACTTTTCTCAGAGAAAGTATTGTATCTCGTCACATTGGCAGCTGTGTACTTATCTCCGTTGTTATACTGAGCAGGATCGTTCTCTGCCAGACTCGTCCCTGCAGGCAGAGCTGTAAATCTCGTCTTGATTTCTGTTCCTGCGGCAGGCACCTCTAACGGAATGACATTGAATCCTGTGCTCTGAGGACAACTTGAATAAGCCACCTGAACGACTCCATCGCCCACATCCACACAGTTGAAGTTATATTGACCTATCACACTCTTCCCATAGCTTCGGATAGCATCTAAGTCATACGTCACCATCTTGCTGGCATAGTCGTAAATCTCCTTGTAGAAGTCGTTGACAGATACCCCAAACACACGCATATAAACCTGACAAGGGTCTTCACCCGACACCTTTCCACCTCGCCACACGCGTCCTATCGCATCCACACCCCATTTGTCTGCCCAATAGTAATGAAGCCAATAGCTCTGATAGCGCTGCCACTCGTGGGTGAAAGCATAGTTGTGGTTTGGCTGCCACAAACCAATACTCTGCGAAATCATCAAATCGGGATAAGCCTGTACCGACTGCCACTGAGCCGTCTGCTCCCAGAACGTCGAACCGTTTCCTACAGCCTGACGGAATCCCGTATAGCCACCCAAGTCACAATACACCTGATATTGGAACGAGTGACCTATCTCGTGAGCAATCGTCTGTCCCACAGGGTGACATGTGCTTGGAGTCACCCACAGAGCACCAATCTGGTTGTCATAGCCCGATCCTGTAGCCGTCCAACCCGTATCGTGTAGCAGGCAGATAATCATCTTATACTGATTCAGCTTCGTGCTCGAAGTCAAATCGGCAAACTTCAATTGATTGATATAGAGGTCGAAGAACGACTCCGCTTTCTGCAGCAGATCGTCCACATTCACATACAACGAATTCGAAGAGGCCAGTTTGTCAGGAGGCGTCTTCCCATAACCCGTACCATAATACACATCAAAGTGCTTACTGCTCTTTGTGTGCTTGTACAACGTCAATCCGTCGTTCTGACGGTAAACGGTTCCGTTCTCGTCTGTCGACGTTGTCCAGCTCCGTGGAACAAAAGAAGATTGAGCCAGCATGGTCATGCTAGCAAACAACAACATTACAAAAGTGTAAATTCCCTTCATGGTTCGTAAAATTAATCTGTGATACATTTTTATTTATAACTCGACGTCACCACGTCATTTCCTAACATACTTAATACCGTTCTGAATAATCACGCCACAATCATCCTCGTTAGCTTTTACCCCATTCAGACGATAAGCTGACTGAGCGTCTCCATTCTTCACCTTAATATTATTAACGGCTGTAGGAACCTTCTCGTCCTCGAAAACCTCACGCTGCAGCACCTGCGTCATACAATGAGCAGCACCATAGCCGTCAATGAGACTCTCCAGAGGCACCCATTCAACATTGACACCAGCATCACGGAACCGCTGCTGCAACGTCTCCGACTGACCGCCTACGGCCATAATGTGACGAGGAGCGATGGAAAGGAAGTTGTTAGCATAGTGCATCTCATCATCATAGTCGATAGGAATAATCTGGAACCCACGTCCACGGATATACTCCACAAAGGGCTGGTCCTTTTTCCAAAGCGTGTATGTCTTCGTACCAGGTTGGCGTGCCCAGATGTCGCAAGTGTTGTATTCAGGGTCACCAGGTTTAGCATTCAAGCGGCTGCTCACCATCGTACACAAATCCTTGTCGATGATGTTGAAATGCGTATCCAGGTGCATCTGCATCTGCCAGAACTTATGATCGCGTACCACTACTACGGTATCGTGTCCAAAGGCATCAGCCTCCAGCATCTGACGGATGCCCTCGTCGTTCGTACGCATACCGCAACCAATGAGCGATATGTTACCTGCTGGGATATAGTCACCACCCTCTAACCGTCCATCGCCAGTAATACGCATAACGGGTTTCAGGCCCAGGTGCTCGTAGCAGAGCGCTATGATATTGGTTTCAGGGCTTCTCTGCTTGCTGTTCATGTTGCAGATGACGTGTCCTCGAGGAGTCGTAATGCTCTGGTCGCGAGTGAAGTAAAGGTTCATCAGCGGGTTCTGAATATACTGTGCCTCATAGCCCGTATTATTATCCGTCTTCGAGAGCTTAACCGTAGGCTGCAACAGAATGCAGCGAATCAAGTCGTTGCGACTCATCTTCGAAAGCACCTCCTGACGATAAGTCTCTGTTGCCTCACTATCCTCATCAGGAATACTGCTGATGTCATATTTCAACACAGCGCTGGCAAGATCACGCAAGCTGTCGATACCCACCTCTTGAAGGATGCCGACCACCGTGTGTACACGTATGCCATTCTTCTCAAGCATACTGATGTAGTTCTTGTGTTCATCAGCAGCAATGTCCACATCAAAATAATGTTCAAACAATCCTGCCGATGGATGAATCACACCATTAAACAATTCATACCCAGGTGTATGCATCAAGATGTCGCCAGCCTTCGTCCATTCGGCCTGCGGGTACTTCATCGCCGTTGTCTCCTGCGCCTGTGCTCCTGTTGTACAAACAGCCAACATAGCAGCAACTACAAAAACCATAAATGTTACTATTCTTTTCATACAATATCTCCTTAATTTACGATTTGATCATTTTTCGATTCTTCGTCTCTTCGTTCTTAGTCCAAAGTTCCTACTCCCCTCCATCGAGGGAGGGGCAAAGGGAAGGGTCTTTTTATTTTCCCTTAAGGGGAATTTTTGTTACCCCTAGGGGCTGCAAATTTTTGTATTCAAAAGCAGCACTTGGCTTACCCCCTCAAATTTCAATACAAAGTTACGAAAAAAAAACGAATCCACCAAATACTTGCATGAATAATCCGCAGTTTAACGGCGGTATTATCAACTTTTGCCATTTGATGAACTCGTATTGTCATTTACGGTTTTGTATTTAGGGAAAGTGTCAACTATAAGTTGATGTTCCAGAAACTCTTGGTTACTCAAAAAAAGTCACACTTTTCCCAATCCAAATCATCACCATAATCATCATTATCATAAGTGTGGTAGTCATACTCCACATGAATCTCAATATTGAAATCTCTAACCCAAAGCAAGTCAAAGATAGAGAAATCCAAATGACTGAAAAGATTATGGAAAGCATAAGTAAGGTGCATATCTGAAGTCAATTCGCGGTCAAGTCCCCCATTCCAATTATCAGGCACCTCATTCAGATATAAGAACTCGTTCTCTGACGGTATCTTATGATCCTCGCTACTAATATTGAAACTGTCAACTCCGTCTTCATGATATAAAAAGATATAATCATCGAGTGAACCATTGAGTACAGCCCACATCTTTTTTGCTCGCATCGTCTGAACTGGGTGAATCTTTGAGTATTCGTAACCCATGAAACATTTACCTATCACCTCAATGTGTCCAATTATATCTGGCCTATACACATTATTATATACGTCAATGGCTCTTTTCCGCATTTCCGCCATCTGCTGTTTCATTGCCTCGTTGAACTCCGCCAACAGTTGCTTACTGTGTTCATCCATAACAAACATACTATCAAGGATTTGTTTCCTTACCTCCAAAAAGCTTCTGATAGCCTTTTTGTTTTCATCATTATACCAATGATTTCTTTCAGTCTCATGATAGAGAGAAAGAATCTGTTCCTCAACACTTCGTACTGCTGTTGTGTTAAAAATCTCTTGTACTGTCATAGGCTATATTCACTCCTTGTTATTTTTTAATACATCCATCATACCTATTTACTTACTATCTATATTACACAGAATTACTTCGTTTATTACAAAAACCCCATTTTTCTTACCCCTTTGGTTTCCAAACATTCATTTTCACAATATGACATTAGGACATCAATACTGTTACCAGTACCCCCATAAAGTATATTGTTAATAGCGTTATGACGAGCAATATTTTCTATCTGCCCGCCACTAAAATCATACCTTTCAGCAAGAGTCTTCGCATCTGTTTCACAAAGTGTAGGTATCATTTCACGCCACATACTCATACGAGCCTCTGTGGTAGGTTTTTCAAACTTGATTTTATAGAGGAATCGCCGTTCAAAAGCCTTGTCCATGTTTTGTGCCAGATTGGTTGTGGCAATGAGGATTCCGTCAAGTGTTTCCATTTCCTGAAGGATGATATTTTGGATAGAGTTCTCCATCTTGTCAACAGCTCTCTCGGCTCCCTCCTGACGTTTACCAATGATTGCATCAGCCTCGTTGAATAAGAGAATGGGGGTAATACGACACTCTTTTGCTTTGGCCCGATAATTGTCGAATACTTGCTTTATATTCTTCTCGCTTTCGCCTACCCACATGCTCTTAATTTGGGATATATTGACTTGCATAATGTCACGACCCGTTTGTCTTGCAAGTTGTAACACAGTTTCGGTCTTGCCAGTTCCGGCAGAACCATAGAAGAGGCAAGTAAAGCCACAACGGAAACCCGAATCTTTCATGCGTGTACGGATTTGTTTGTATTGCACGTCATCCAGTAGTCCGCCCAATTCTTCAATCTGGGAGCTTAATTTGTCGCCATAGAACAAACTCTTTGGCACTATTTCCTCAGACTTAATCATATCGCCACGTGCCTTGCTTTGATTCAAGGAGGAAAGGTTGAGTTCTGCAAACAATTGACGTTTGGCTTCTACTGTCATATGGAAAGATTCCCTGTCAACAAATCCGTCGTCGTTGTTGTACTCTATCATCTTTTCTGTAAGAAGTATATGTTCTCCAACATTAAGATATGACCTCATTCTGTTCCAGCAGCGTTTCTCATAAAGGAAATCGAGATCGTGGTACCTGATATTGTCATCATTGTTGTTCACAAAAAGATGAGAGAAGAGAATCAGCATCATTGTATCAACCTCAGACATGTTGTAGCTCCGTACTTTCTGAACATAAAGCAGCTGGCTGTTACAATTGAACAGATGCCTTATCTTTTCAACAGTAGCCTCATAAGTCAATTCGCCATCTTTCCGCAAATCAAACACATCCTCTATCTCTCCGAACAACTCCTGACATGAAAGGCCAGAGCAGTCTTTGGGGATGTACTTCTCATTGTTCTTAAAAGCCTCTACAACCTCCAAGGGAACCCTATAAGTGATACGGTTACCATCACGACTGCATCTGATTAGTTCTCTTTTTTCCAGAACATCAATCTCCTGCATATACCTAATTATTCTTGTTGTTCGACAATCCAGGAACTTGCCGAAGTCACTTATAGTTATACTGGTATCATCACTGTTGTCTACAAACAGTGCCATCATCACACTCTGCTCCTTGGTGAGTTCCATCTTTTCAGCCACATATTTAATATATTTGTCAGCCTTACGATAAAAGTCACTACTAAGCCCCGTACCCTTTGCTTTTTCCACAATCTGCTCAACTGCTGTGAGCAAATCAAGTTTCTTCCTTGCTGCCATTTTCTTATATATTTTTGGTTCATGTGAAGTTTTATGGTGCAAAGAAAACAAAGACCTCTGCCAGTTGGTGGCAGAGGTCGAGGAAATGTTTATTATCGAATGAAACTTTATGGCAATTCCAAGGAAAAATTGAAAAAACCTATTATGAAATCAGTCTGAATATTTCTCCATGACTTGTTTGAACTCATCGGGATAGTTTGCTTTCAAATAAGCCATTTGATAGGCCAGCCAAGTGTAACAAACAGCATGAGACTTATTAAAAGCGTATATTCCTTTACGCTCCATCTCACTCCAAACCTTTTCAAGGGCATTCTTTTTGTGTCCATTCTTTATACCACCTTCTATGAAACGGGGCTTCAAGACAGAAAGCACATCCATCTTCCTTTTACCGAGGGCT
>CACZXN010000047.1 GCA_902785075.1 uncultured Bacteroidales bacterium
ATCTGTAGGAGTAGACAACTCATCGGGATGGATTTCAGGCTGTACTTGCTCTGCGAAATCATGCTTCTGAGCAGTAGTCATGTCGTTCCATTCGCTGGCAGTATAAGTATTGTATATACCTCCATGCCAATGGAACACACCACCAGGACCTACTTCTGCACGAGCCTGCTGAAAAGCCTCGCCAAATGACAGATCATCATTTATCGCTGCCACCTTCAGACCATTTTCCAAAGTATGACTCGTCTCACCAACCTCAGGAGCTGCTGCATCTTCCAGTTCCTCTTCAGGCTTTTCTTCATTGTTTATATTCTGAGCAACAGCCTGACCTGCATACAGCAAGCCTGCTCCCATCAGAATACCGGATACTCCACCTAAGGTAACATGCTTCCAAGCACCACCTTCTTTATTACTCTCGTTCTGTCCATTTGTAATAGGACGCTTCTCAAGGATCGTTTCTTCGTTCATAATTATTAATCGTTTTTGATGATTTGCGCTGCAAAATTAGTATAATAAAATCAAACACACAATAGTTTCACCATGGTCTTGTAGGAAATACCCCGTTTCTTGTACGAAATTATTTTTTATATTTCGTTTTGCAGTAAGGACAGGAATCATTCTGAATCAATATGTCGTAGTCCGTAAAGCCCATGAAGTGGCCACACTTAGGACAAACATAGCGTCGTTGGAATGTCTTTTTTATCTCCTCCTGCTCCTCAATACTATTATCAGTAAAGCGTCTGTAAAAGCCATAAAGCATCACAACGAGAGCTATTGCAGTGAACACATAGGCAAATGGTTTCAAATTACCGGGAGCCAGACTAGACAACAAACCTCCCAACATCGTGATGCCAATAGGTATGCTGGCTAACAGCCCTATGTTCTTCTGTCGTTTTCGTATGCCCATGTTAGCCTGATTATACTCCTCCCATACTATCTTCAAATTGCCTATATCAATGGTTTCTACTTTTGGTTCGCTCAAAGCATCCCAACTCAGCAAATAATGAGAATTGCCCAATTCAATTTTATCACTCTCAGAAACAGTTTTGCTTACAATTGATATGCCATTGACAAAGGTAACGTTGTTCGGATTAAGGTTCGTGATGATCCACTTACCATTTCCTGCAGACTGCATGGATACATGCTTACGGCTTACATCCATTGGAACACTGTTAGCCGGTCCGTAATCCCTTACTATTTGACCATCAACAATTCTTAATTGGCGAGTATTGGGGTTTCTGCCTATTGTAGTCATAACAGATTAGATTTTGGTTTGTATTACTAGTTCCTTTACTGTTTTCAGAGCCTCTTTAGAGACTTTCAACTGGAACAGAAATTGCTCACAATCCGACAATGCCAAAATCTGTTTTTGTACGTCAACCAAATGAATGTAATTCATATTGACGATGAACCGCTTCCCTATACGCATGAACTGTTTGGCATTCTTTCCCAATTGAGCAGCTAATGCGTCCTCTGTATGAGCAAGGTTCATGGTCAAGCAGATCTTTTGCTTATTTGCGGTGACTATATAAGTATAGTTTCCATCGCCCTCGAAAAAGACAATTTTTTGGACATCAATGCGAATTAGGACATCGCGTGAGTTAAAATAGACTCTTTGCAGCATCTTAGGTAATAAATAGAATTTGATAAACAGATAAGGTAGGTGTCCCACCATCATGCGATTACCCAAAGGCTTTCAGCATTTGGAAAGACGCTACAAATATATATCAAATCTTTGAAACAGACAAATCTTTATATTAAAAATTTCAAAAAAAATGTTCCACAAGCCTTGTGAAACTGTAAATGCTCTAAAGTTATAGACGATTATTTGTTGATAGTTAAAAGTTGATAATTAGGTTAATAGGTTAGTTGGTTATTAGGTTAATGGTGCATTTAGCAATAAAAATAAGGTGTAGCGCTTATTAGTGCTACACCTTGATGAATGATGAGAGGGAAAAGTGGCTATCCAAGGACTAAAGAGAATCTTAAACCTAGTGCTATTATCAAGAAAAATGCTAAAAAACAGCATTCCACAAGCCTTGCGATTCTTAAATTGTATGAAAGCCCACATCATCATCTCATCTTCGTGCTATCAGACCTCCTTGCTTATGAGTTTGTCGAAGGGTCGAGTATGGGTAGAACTTGCTATATCTTTGGAAAAGTATGAGTGGGAGGTTGTTTGCTTTTTCTTATCAAAATAGCAAGTAAAATGGCATTACATCAGCGTACGAAGAACCTCATTGAGAGTGGAACCGCTAGTAGTCACATCATCAATCACTAACACATTCTGTTGACGAATCGTTGCACAAAGTTCTTTGTCGGCAGTTGAGGCATACTTTAAGAACTGCATCATGTATGGACGGAAACGACTCTTTTTTACATCTTTGGCTATCGTAAAGTAGTCTTTCTGATGGATTAGATCGAGCATCTTCGATATAGACTGTCTAACTTCTTCTTTCTGCTGTTCTGTATATCGAGGGCGACCATTTTCCAGAACAACATTTAAATAGGATTGTTCGAAGGCATCCATATCGAATGATATATTTGACGGCAGAGCCTTGACTAGCTCCATTTTTCTCAGTGTGGGCTGGGCAAAACGGTATATATAACGCAACATGTACTGATTGACCTTACTGGAGGACTCTGGCATCACTACAAGATTATAATCATAAAGGTTTATCTGATGGCTGAGATTATCAATCGCTTTCTTGATGAAGTTCGTCAGTTCTACATTGTTCTGGAGATCATCGGTGAACTTAACATATTTAATAAATTCAGTACGTACATGACTTTCTACTTGCTCAGAGAATTCATAGCCATAATAGAAGCATTTTCCGAATGCCTCTACCTGATAGCCATCGCCAGTAAGACTAACAATGTCCTCAGCACCACCGTGTTCGAAATCGAACACAAACTTCTTCTCTGTTTCGTCGAATGTTACGCCCATAGACTAATATCCTGTTTGCAAATTTACTACATTTCTTTGAAGCCACAAAACTTTTTATTAGAAAAAAGAAAAATACTCTATTTTACAAGCCTTGCGGAAATAAAAGTATATAAAAAACGAGCAGAATGATATTTCCGCCCGTATCATTGAGAGTTTATAGGTCAATGACCATCAACTGAAGTCGAAATCTGTTTCGTAGTGATCGAACGTGAGTCCGTCTGTACTGCCGTAATTGGCTAGGATGGCCATGATGGCGTTCTGCTGAGCAGGCGTGAGTTTGTTCATGCCATGATGATAGCGGTAGTAGGGACCGTTGCCACGACTGAAGTAGTGCTTGACGGAACGTCGTGCCTCTGTCTGAAGATAGTTGGGGACATTCTTGTATATCTGACTGAAACCCCATGCTATCTGTACCAGCTTCACTTCGTCAGCAGGTGGCACGAGAGGTTGAATAAGGTCCCATTATGGGACAATAATGTTCCCTTATTGGGAACCTAGAGCCACCCCGTAGGGGGAGCTAGAGCTAAGAACTAAGAACTAAGAACTAAGAACTAAGAACTAAGAAGTAAGAAGTAGGAGCTAAGAGCTAAGATGGTTAAAGGTTCAAGGTTCAAGAACCCCATAGGGGTGACAGAACAAAGGATAGGGTGGAAACCCTATCTGAAAGACATAATATTTCGCCCCTTCAGGGCGATGGGGTGGGGTGTTTACAAAGGATAGGGCTTCCGCCCTATCCTGTTTTATTTCGCCCCGTTGGGGCTATCAAAATGCGTCAATGGTCAATGGTCAAGGGTTCATACTCCTTCCCCCTGTGGCTATCCTACGACTAAAGAGAATCTTAAACCTAGTGCATTGGCAATGAGCATAAATGTGCTAAGTTGCATATCGGTCTGACCCTGTTCAAGCGAGGATATATATTCGCGCTTTTTGCCAATTCGCTCTCCTAATTAGCTGTTGGGGCAGCATAGTATATTTAGTGAAAATCTCCAAAAAAGGATGCTTGTTCATAGAATCAGCAGACAATCAGACAGATATAAGGCATAAAAACAGCACAAAAACAGTCATTTATTTGCTCGGCTCAGAAAAACACATTATCTTTGCACTGCAAAAATGGTCGAATAGTGCGACTGTTTTTGCAGTAAGGCATTTAAGATTATGATTATTAAGAGAGAACAATACATAGAAGCACTGCTGAACAAGCGATGGAACGGAAAAGTGAAGATTATCACCGGCATCCGTCGCTGTGGCAAGTCATTCCTTTTGTCAACCCTGTATAAGGACTACCTCAAATCGGAGGGTGTTTCAGAAGACTGTTTCATCGAAATCGCATTGGACAGGAAAACCAATTTGAAATACAGGAATCCGAATGAACTATACGAATATGTAATTGGCAAGACTCGGGATGAAAGCAAGCGCTATTACGTGTTCATTGATGAGATACAGTTATCTTACAAGGTAAAAAACGAGGATGTGGATGAAAGTCTAGTGCCTGAGGAAGATAGGGATATGCTCTATACCACTTTCTACGACATCTTGAATGATCTGATGGCACGAAGCAATCTTGACATCTATGTAACTGGCTCCAATTCCAAGATGCTGTCAACGGACATTGTTACCAATTTCCGTGACCGTGGTACAGAAATCAAGGTCTATCCTTTGTCGTTCAAGGAATACTATGCTTTTTCTGGATTGGAAAAAGCCGATGCACTGGAGGAATATCTTATGTTTGGAGGTATGCCGTTGGCAGTCCTCGAGAAAGACGAGACGGAAAAGCGAAAATATCTGGACGGACTACACAAGAACGTGTATATCAAGGATATTGTAGAACGATACAAGCTGAAGGATGATGAGTTGCTTGATGCACTTATCGACTCTCTTTCATCGGCCGTAGGTTCGCTTACCAATCCGCACAACCTCGCCAATGCTGCAGGTACGCTGATGAAACGCAATACGTCCGACCATACTATCAAGAACTATCTGAACAATCTGGAGGATGCCTACCTGTTCATGGGTGCCAAGCGCTATGATGTGAAGGGGAAACGGTATTTCGAAAATACACAGAAATACTATTCCATGGACATGGGACTGAGAAATGCCAAGTTGAACTTCCGCCAGCAGGAGAAAAGTCACCTGATGGAGAATATGATCTACCTCGAACTTGTACGCAGGGGATATAGTGTTGACGTGGGCGTGGTAGAGGTCACCCGAGTAAAGGATGGCAAGAAACAGCAATCACAATATGAAATAGACTTTGTGGTCAATACGGGTCAAGAAAAAATCTACATCCAGTCAGCCCTGAATGTAGATACGGAGGAAAAGCAGAATCAGGAAACGTTCTCTCTGAAGAACTCAGGCGACCTTTTCCGTAAGATAGTCATTGTGGACGGGAACACCAAGCAATGGACAGATGAAAACGGCATTGTGTACATTGGTGTCATTCCTTTCTTACTGGGAGAATCGAGTCTTGGTTTCTAAAAGTTCAACCATAGAGGAAGAAACAATGTCTTTTTTTTGTTTCTTCTTCAGCTAATTTCTCAAAACAAGCCGCTTCATAAAGAAAAAGGGAGAGAAAACTCTCCCTTCGTGTGATTACAGACACAAAACATCAACTGAAGTCGAAATCTGTTTCGTAGTGATCGAACGTAAGTCCGTCTGTACGGCCGTACTGGGCTAGGATGGCCAGGATGGCGTTCTGCTGAGCAGGCGTGAGTTTGTTCATGCCGTGATGGTAGCGGTAGTAGGGACCATTGCCACGACTGAAGTAGTGCTTGACGGAACGACGTGCCTCTGTCTGAAGATAGTTGGGGACATTCTTGTATATCTGACTGAAACCCCATGCTATCTGTACCAGCTTCACTTCGTCAGCAGGTGGCACGAGTGGTTGAATAAGGTCCCATTATTGGACAATAACGTTCCCTTATTGGGAACCAAGAGCCACCCCCGAGGGTAGATGTAAGAGGTAAGATGTAAGAGGTAAGATGTAAGAGGTAAGAAGTAAGAAGTAAGAAGTAAGAAGTAGGAGCTAAGAGCTAACAGACCCACCCCCGTACCCCTCCCTCTATGGAGGGGAGTGGGAACCTAGAAACCCCGTAGGGGGAGCTAGAGCTAAGAACTAAGAGCTGTAGAACTAAGAACCCTGAAAGGGTGGCATAGTAAAGGATAGGGTATAAACCCTATCATCATCAGGAATCCATTTCCCCAAAGCGCCAAAGGTGCGGCATAGTATAATATTATTTCGCCCCTACAGGGCGATGGGGTGGGGTGTTTACAGGAAATAGGGCTTCCGCCCTATCCTAAATTATTTCGCCCCTTCAGGGCGATGGGGTGGGGTGTTTAAAACGAAATAGGGCTTCCGCCCTATCCTAAATTATTTCGCCCCTACAGGGCGATGGGTGGGGTGTTTAAAACGTAATAGGGCATAAGCCCTATCCTAAATTATTCCGCCCCTTCAGGGCAAGACAGATACTAGGAAACAGAATCACTTTTTCCTGACGAGATCGAGGAACACATAGTCGTGGGCATGGCGCTCATCGGCTTTGTGGGGTTCTTGCTTTTCTACGTCCCATTCTTCGTAGTTGACGGTGGGGAAGTAGGCATCGGCATCTTCGGGTGCATCATCGATGACGGTGAGGTAGAGCTTGTCGGCTATTGGAAGGGTTTGCGAATAGACGTAGGCTCCTCCAATGATGAATACTTCTTCTTCGTCACGGCAGAGGTCGAGTGCTTCTTGTAGTGAGTTTACCCATTCGGCTCCTTCCTTATCGACTGGTACTTCGTTGGGGAGTGCTAGTACGATGTTGCGGCGACGGGGTAGGGGACGCTTAGGGAAGGAGGCAAAGGTGTTCTTTCCCATGATGACGGTGTGACCTGTGGTGGTCTCCTTGAATCGCTTCATGTCGTTGGGCATGTGGTAGAGCAATTCGTTCTTCTTGCCGATTGCAAAGTTCTTTGCGATGGCTACTATGATTGATAGTGTCATATTTAGTTTACGGTTTACGGTTTACGGTTTACGGTTTACAATTACACTGATACGGTTGCTTTGATGTGGTCGTAGGGGTTGTAGTCGGTGAGGGTGAAGTCTTCGAACTGGAAGTCGAAGATACTCTTGACTTCGGGATTGATGTGCATCTTTGGCAGCTGACGCGGCTCGCGTGTGAGTTGCAGACGTGCTTGCTCGAGATGATTGAGGTAGAGGTGGGTGTCGCCTGTCGTATAGACGAAGTCGCCTGCTATGAGGCCTGTCACTTGTGCCATCATCATGAGCAGAAGGCTGTAGGATGCGATGTTGAATGGTACTCCCAGGAAGGTGTCTGCGCTACGTTGGTAGAGTTGTAGGCTCAGTCGGCCGTCTGCTACATAGAACTGGAAGAGTATGTGGCAGGGTGGGAGGTTCATGTTGCCCAGGTCGGCTACGTTCCAAGCGCTGACTATCAGTCGGCGGCTGTCGGGGTTGGTCTTTATCTGGTTGACTACATCGGTTATCTGGTCGATATGTCCGCCATTATAGTCGGGCCAGCTGCGCCATTGATAGCCGTAGATATGTCCGAGGTCGCCATCGGGGTCTGCCCATTCGTTCCAGATGCGCACTCCACGTTCTTGGAGCCATTTGGCATTTGTGTCGCCACGTAGGAACCACAGGAGTTCGTAGATGATGCTCTTGAGGTGGAGCTTCTTGGTTGTGAGGAGTGGAAATCCTTCTTCGAGATTGAACCGCATTTGGTTGCCGAATACGCTGATTGTTCCTGTTCCTGTGCGGTCGCTCTTTTCTGTTCCTTCTGTAAGAATTCTGTTCAGTAAGTCGAGATATTGTTTCATTTTAATTTCCTTTTTGTATTCTGGCTACAAAGTTACAAAAAAAGAGTGAACCAATAAAGTGATTCACTCTTTTTTTTATAGAATTTGAATGGTTTGCTTATTTTTTGTCTCTCTTAGTTGCAGAGTAAACCATCTTCAAAGCGTAACCCTTACGTAGTTGCTGCTTCACATCGGTGATGTAACCCATTGGGGTCTCATGGTCGGCCTTAATTGAAACAGTATAGAATGGTTTGTCAATTTCAGCGAGTGTGTTACGGTCTTTCATGACGAAATCGTACACTTCAGACGCATCTGTTGCAAACGCATCGTTCAACTGAATCTTTGTTTGGTTACCGAATTGAGAGCGCAATTGGTCGGTTGCAGGACGTCCGATGTAGATGAACGACGTACATGATTTACGTGCGAGTTTCTCAAGCTGAGTACCTGAAGGACGGTCAAACTTAACTAAGTATGTCACCTCACGCATTGTTGTTACCATCATGAAGAAGAACAACACTGAGAAAATCAAGTCAGGAAGTGACGATGTATTCAGTTCCGGCATTTCTTTCTTGCCTTTGTTAAATCTACTCATAGTTACATATTTTTACCGTATTGTTTTGGTTCAGCCTCGGAAATCTTCTGAGGATATACATCACGTACTGCTTCCTTTTCCTGCTTCGTCAGGAACTCATACTTGAGTCCGAACTCTTGTTTAGCGAGTTCGTCACGAAGTTCGTTATAGGCAGCTACTAATTGGTCTTGCACCTGGAAATAAACACCATAGCTTGTTCCACGGTCGGTCTGTACAG
Organism: uncultured Bacteroidales bacterium; assembly: GCA_902785075.1. Taxonomy (GTDB): domain Bacteria; phylum Bacteroidota; class Bacteroidia; order Bacteroidales; family Bacteroidaceae; genus Colivivens. Next base: position 8,548 of record CACZXN010000047.1, read on the forward strand.
AGATAACGTGGTTGAGTGTTACCATACGGGTACCTAAGATACCGCATTTCTTTGGCTTCAACTCTGGCAGGTTGGCGTTATTGTTAGGGTTCGCAATAAATTCCTTTGCTCTAGGCTTAACTTCATCCAAACCAACGTAATCATCGCCGATCATGAGGTAGTTGTCCTTATTGATACGGATGTTGAGGATGTTACGTTCCTTGACCTTCAATTCGTTTTTAGCGTCTTCGTCCTCTGGTGGCTTAGGGAGTGTACGAGCCAAACCCTGGTCTGTGTCCATAGAGGTGGTTACAAGGAAGAAGATGAGCAACATAAATGAAATATCTGCTGTTGAACTGGTGTTCAGTCCTGGCATTTTTCTCTTTTTTCCCATAATAGTTACTCAAGTTTAAAAGGTTTTACTGCTTTGCCTTCAGGATGACGCTATAGATGATGGCACCTATAGTGATGACAGCGAGAATGGCAATTGAAACGATACATGCATCGGTGACGATGATGTCAGATGGTATATTCCAATCTTCGTTGTTGATGAGCATGTGCTCGTCTTTCTGTGCAAATCCGATTCCAGCACCGATTGCCAGTGTGATGATTGGTAGTCCCCATGTATAGAGGTAAGACTTGTTGAAGCCGTACTCCTTGACGTACATGAAGAAACTTACGAGCATCATGATGAGTGTTGCTACAGTGAGTACTAATGCCCAGATAATCAGTGCATCTGTAAACTGAGGGTCGTTCATCTTTGGGTTTTCTTCCCATTTATTGTCAAAGTTGACAACGAAGAACAGGATGAATATGATGGCACTAATGCCCATCAATACCCAAAGAGTTATCTTTGATATTTTTTCGATATTCATTGTTTGTCTCCTTGTTTTAGTTGTTAATAAATCGTCCTTAAGGTCTTGAAGACTTTAAGGCTTTAAAGTCATTCTGACACCTTATTATTTCTTAAGGTTGTATTTAGCAACGAGGTCAAGGAGTGAAATGGTTGCATCTTCCATCTGTGCTGTGATTGATTCAATCTTAGCAAGGATGTAGTTATAGAATACCTGGAGAATAAGTGCTACGATGATACCGAAGATTGTTGTCAAGAGGGCCACCTTCATACCGCCGGCAACGACTGTTGGAGAAATATCACCTGCAGTCTGGATAGCGTCGAACGCCTGAACCATACCGATCACAGTTCCCAAGAATCCGAGAGATGGAGCCATTGCGATGAAGAGTGTGATCCATGAGCAACCCTTTTCAAGGTTAGAAGCCTGAACAGCTCCGTATGCAACAACTGACTTTTCTACAGCATCAGCACCAGCCTCGAGACGCATGAGACCCTGATAGCAGATTGAAGCGATAGGTCCACGAGTGTTGCGGCAAGCTGTCTTTGCTTTTTCTACATCCTTAGCATCAAGTGCCTTTTCTACTTCTGCAAGCATCTTGTCTGTCTTAACGTCTGCAAGTGCCAAGTAGATGATACGCTCGATACAGAAAGCAAGACCGATGATGAGTGCGATAGCAACGATTGCCATGAAGCCTGCGTCACCTTCGATGAACTTAGTCTTCAAAGTCTTGTACATGCCTACTTCTTCTTCAGTAGCTTCTGGAACTGCTACTTCTTCTGGCTCTTCTGCTTCCTCAACTGCTGCTGCTGAGTCAACTTGTTCAACTGCTGCTGTGTCTACAGTTTCTTCGTCCTGTGCTGACATTGTCTGAGTCATTCCAAAAGTGAAGACTCCCATAAGTGCAATAATTGCAAATACTTTTTTCATTTCGTTTGAGTTTTTAAGATTAATACTTTATTTGAAATTTGTTATGATCTCTCGTTGTTACGATTTGTTTTTTTTAGTTTGTTTTTTTTCTGCGAAAACGGCCTTTTGTCTCCGAAATCGGTTGCAAATTACAACTTTTTTACGACTTAGGCACTATTTCAGCAACAAAAATACGCATTTTTTTTGTTATCTTAGCAAAAAGTATGCATTTTTCTGCGTTTCGATGGCAATATTTTCCCAATTACATGCGTAAATTTCAGTTAGACGCTTTATAATTTCAATTATAAATGCACTTTCGTTTCTTTTGCCACGATGAGGAACGGGGGCGAGGTAAGGAGCGTCGGTTTCGACAACAATTCGACTCAAAGGGACCGCATTTTTCAGAACTTGGGGCAGTGTTGACTTCTTGAAAGTGAGCACTCCTCCGATTCCCAATTTGAATCCTTCGAAGGTCAGCAACTTTCGAGCTTCGTCTTCCGTTCCCGTGAAACAATGAAACACTCCTTTTAGGTTTTCGTTCCGATGGGTTTCCATCATTTCGGTCAATTCTTGAAAAGCATTCCGTGCATGAATCATCAGGGGCATATCGAAACGGACAGCCCATTCGATTTGCTGTTCGAATGCATCGATCTGTTCTTTCCGATAAGTCTCGTCCCAATAAAAGTCTAATCCGACTTCGCCGATAGCAGTAAAGAGGGTAGGGTTGGTTTCGAGCATTGCCAGCATCTGATCGAGCTGTGATTGATAATCGGTCTTGACCTCCTCGGGATGAAGTCCAATCATAGGGTACAGATAGCCTTTGTAGGTGTTACATACATCTATCAGATGCTGCAATCCCTGTAGGTTGACGTTCGGAACAAGAATCTTGTCCACTTGTGCATCCTTGGCTCTTTGGATTACATCAGGGAGGTCTTCGGCAAACTCTTCTCCGTCAAGGTGTGAATGCGTATCGATAATCATGACTACTTGTTGCGTTTCAGCAGCCTGTTGGCAAATGCTTTCAGTTCGCCTTTCTTCGACTCATCGATATTGACCGAAGATAGGTATTGAAGGGCTTGGGTAAATAAAGACTCAATTTTATGATTGCATACTTCTTTGATACCAACAGCGTCGTAAATGGCTGTTACGGCTTTTATTTTCTCTGCTGGGACAAAGTCGGTCTTGCTAATCCATTCTTTTAACTGACTCTTTTGTTCTGCGTTTGCCATATTGAAGGCATTAATCAGCATAAATGTCTTTTTGTTGCAGAGAATATCTCCTCCAATTTGTTTGCCGAATACGGCAGGATCTCCGTAAACATCCAGTAGGTCATCTTGCAGTTGGAATGCGAGTCCCATCTTCTCTCCAAATTGGTATAGGTTTTCTGCGTCTTCCTCTGAAGCATCCGCTAACTCGGCTCCTATTTTCAGTGCGCAAGCAAGCAATAGTGACGTCTTCAGTCGTATCATCTCCATATATTCCTCTTCGCGGACATCATTTCTGCTTTCGAATTCTACGTCGTATTGCTGACCGTCGCAGACTCCGAGCGTTGCAGCATTAAAGGTCTGAAGTGCTTTCAGCAAGTGTGTCTGATAGGGTTTGGATTCAAAGTCGTTGCTGCTCTCTGTAAAAAGTTTGTATGCCATGATTAGCATCGCATCGCCTGAGAGGATGGCTGTGTTGTCGTCCCATTTCTTGTGAACCGTCATGTTACCACGTCGCATATCGGCACGATCCATCAAGTCGTCGTGCAGCAATGTGAAGTTGTGGTAAGTCTCTAATGCGATAGCGTTTGGCAGAATATCATCTACTTCTTCGTGGTAGAGGTTGTATGCCATCAGCATCAAGATAGGGCGGATGCGCTTTCCTCCTAAAGACAGCACATATTTGATAGGAGCATATAATCCTTCGGGTTGTGCATTGTACGACATGTTGTCAATGTAGTTATTGACTTTATCGTATAGTTCGTTATAACTCAACATACTTTATTATATATAATTAAGGTGTGCCAAGTGTTGTCTGGCACACCTTAAGTTGTTACCTTTTTGTGTTATGTCAACTTGAACTGAACAGGTACGGTGTATTTTACACGTACAGGTTTACCTCTTTGCTTACCTGGTTTCCATTTCGGCATTGACCTGATGACACGCATAGCCTCATTGTCGCATTGAGCTTCCAGTGACCTTACGACCTTTGGCTCTACAACAGATCCGTCTTTGTTAATGACGAATTCGATGACACATCTTCCCTGAACTCCTTGTTCCCTTGCACGTTCTGGATAGTGGATGTTCTTTCCAAGATATTCCAACAATTTTTCTTCACCTCCTGGGAATTCAGGCATTTCCTCTACAACCTGGAAGATTTCGTCCTCGTCAGATTCCTCAATTGTAGCAACAGGACCCATTACTGGACCTGCAACAGGAGCAGATGGACCAGTGATTGCTTCGTTAGTGTCCTCTGTTGATTGAACTTCTTCTTCTTCAATCTCTTCATTGTCGTCAACAATGTCCAAGATTTCAGGAACTTGTGGTACTTCCTGTGGAGGTGGAGGAGCCATTTGGAAAATAGGCTGAGTTACAGGTGGAACTTCCTCTTCCATCTGTGCGTAAGCTGCAAAGACAACAGGTTCAGTTTCTTTATACTCGCGAGTTGTCCACTCGAAAGCAGCGAAAATTGCACCTAATGCGAAGATGTAACCAATCAGCATGCTGGTACTCTTCTGTCCTTCAAGGTCGGCTTTCTTTGATTTTTTAACTTCCATAATTATACTGTTTTTATTTATTGTCAAATAAATAGTTCTTCTCTATCAGTCGCAAAAGTAATACTTTTTTTTTATTCCATACTCATCAATTTGCATTTTTTTTGTAAAAAAGTTGAAAACTTGCCATTTTTATGCCTTATTTGTCAGAATCATTAGCAATTGTATGCAAATAAACATCATGTTGAGGGAATGGAATTTCAATATTATTTTTGTTCAGTGTATCATAAATCGTTTCCTTCACTTGCGCCATAAATGTTGGTTTTTGATCCACCAAGATCCACATGGCGACAATCAGATTTACGCTACTATCGCCAAAGTCGGAGAAGAGTACGGATATGCTCTTTTCTTTATTGACGACGTCTCTTCCGTCTGGCAATACAACGCATAGCGGTTTGATGGCATCAAGCAGCATCTTCCGCACTTGCTGAATATTGTTTCCATAAGCGATTCCTACAGGAATCTTCACAAGCTCATAACTGTGGTTGCGTGTCAGGTTCTTGAAGTTCTTGTTGAATAGCGAAGTGTTGAGGAAAGCGATGACACTACCGTCAAGCGTAATAATCTGAGTGCTTTGGTAGGTGATGCTTTCTACCTTACCTTGAATTCCGTCACATTCGATATAATCGCCCACACGCAGACGTCCACTCATGAGCGAGATGCCGTAGAAGAAGTTTTCCAAGAGGTCTTTCATCGCAAAACCCATACCTGTTGCCAAACCTGCAGCAACGACGGAAATACCTGTCTGCGGAACCTTCAGCAATACCAATACAAGGATGATGTAAAAGCCCCAGATGACGATGGCTATCACATTTCGTGCCAAAGTCTCATTGAAGTCTTCTCCGCTTTCTTCGGTCATCTTGGTCTTGTAGAGATGATAGAACGAACGCAGCAGATAGTTGAGGTATCGGAAGGCAAAATAGAGCCCTGCTACAATGACCACCATGTAAACAGACAGGCGGATGTATTTCGGTTCGTCGATGATTACTTTCATGAACAGTTCGTAGCACGACTCGGTCATCTCGAAGATGTCTGCAGCAAAGAAGAAGCTGGCTACGATAGCAAAGATGGTTGCCATCGGTACGAGGGCTTTGTTGATGAAATCGTAGAACCAAGTCTTGTGGATAAAGCGTCCTTTCTCCATTCTGCTGAACAGCACTCCGCTCTTGCGCATTTCCGCCAATTCTTTCCGCTTGCTATATGTAGATGCATCCATGACGATTCGTTTCGACAGCACGTTTTGCTCATACATCTCCAAAAGGTCGTAGCAGCAGGTAATGGTCTCGATTGCTGCCAGGAGGAATGTCCACCAGATAATAATCTGTACGGCCATCAGTGTGTAGCCAACCCATGAGCTGACACACGAAACCACCAACACAATGAGCGAGATGGTAGAGTAGAGGATGTCGCTCATAGGCAGGTACGATTTGTTGCGCCTGATTGAGAAATACTGCCAGATGGTCAGTCCAAGAAGAATGGGTGGACAAATCAGGTTGATGATGTTGTTTGGAATCAGCAGAATGCGGAAGAAGATGATGATCAAAGCCATTGAGATAAATGGCATGTAGATGGCGATTCCCCGATTACATTGTTCGGCTTTCAGGCGGATGAGCATAGAGATGAGGATTGCTTCGAACAACCACGCAAAGTCTATCATCAGCTTGGCAGCCATGAGGAACAGGTTGGGCTTGAGGAATTGCTGGGCAATGGTGATTGCCAAAACGAAGATGAGCAGTCCGAGAGCCAGGATGATGATTCTGCGTTGCTGCTTGTAGTTTGTCTTGTCAATATTCAGCACACTCTCTTTCATCCATCGCTCTGCCCGATGCGCAAACTTAGGGAAAAGCTTGCTGATGAGTGTGGGAACCCAGCGAATGATGATGTTACTCAGGAGGGTTGCTACTAGAATGTAGAAAAGCATGAAGATGCTCACTGCTGGCACGATAGGACCTCTCCATTCCGATCTTGCACGTTCGCCTTCTCCGAGCGGACTGTATTTCTCGTCGTAGTCTCTTTTGGCATGCTGAAGTTGCTGTGGTAATGTTTTCAGCAGTTTGAAATAGTTTGAGCTTCCATCGTTGAAGATGTTGTTGCGAAGGTCTTTGTATTTGCGCTGCGAGTAGTGGTAGAGTTTGCTCACTTTGTTGGTCACTACGTCGTAATAGTCTTTGTCTTCCTCTACCGATTTCAGGATGCGTCTGAGGTTGTTACGAAGTGCTTTTGCATAGGTCAGACACTCGTCGCGGTCTTTCCTTTCCTGTTCGTTCAGTTCGAAAGGCATCGTTCGCTGCGAGTTCGCCAATCCGTTGTTGTCTTCCGCTATCAGTTGGTTGATAGAATCCGCAGCTGTGTTGGTGCTATTCCCAATAGCAGGTGGAAGTTCTTTGAGAGCGGTAATCAAGCTATCGTAGCGTGCGATTTCGCTGGTGATTCTGTCTCTGATTCTTCCGTATGGAATGTTGTTTGTTCCAAGTTCCTTGTATAGTTTTGTGGCTTGTGTACATGCGTAAGCGATGTCGAACGTGTGATCGCTCTTCTGAGAATACAGCATCAGACTGATTTGGTCACATCGTTGCATGTAGTCGATCAGCTGCTTGTGCTGAACGGCACTTTGCTGCTCGTATCGTTGCATCATGACTTGTTGCTCACGATAGTTCATGTTCAACTCCAGTCGTAGGATGTTGAGCGTTTTGGCAAGGTCTTTCTCCTTCAGTACGGCTTGCGACTGCGTGAAGGTGAGCAAGGCGATTGTTAATAAAAGGACGATTCGTTTCATGATATGATCAGTTGTCTATGAGTTTATTCATTTCTTGATAAAGCTTGCTGCTGAACGATTTCTTTCCGTTTGTCTTGTTTCCGTTTACGTATTCCTCGTAACTGATGGCATCGCTGCTGGTTGTATCGTTATCCTCTTCCATGTAATTGTTCAGCATCGACTGAAGATACTCCTTGATGTCGATGAGCAGTCCTTTGAATCCTTTGTTACGACGGAATCGTCTGAATGCATGCTGCCTCTTCAGGAAATATAGCCGGATACTCTTTCCGCAGATCACCGTTCCTCTCCATATTGCCTTTCCTGCTTTCTTGCAGAGATTTCCCAGATAGATAAGGGTTGGCTTTAGGTGGATGATGCCTATAATGGTGGCTCTGATGGTCCATAGAATGCCCTTCCATAGTGCGATGCAGCCGGCGATACATAACGAGCCAAGCTTTTTGATGGCTTTTATGCACCATGCTTTGATGATATGCAGCATTTCCTGAGTGCTGTTATCATTCCAGAAGTCGATGCAAGCCTGCAGTAGCAGTTTCAGTAATGCAAAGCAAAGGAGGAAGCCTTTTTGTATCAGTTTCAGCAGACGGGCGATGCATTTCAGAAACAACTGCCACAATAAGCGTCCTATCTCGGATAACATTTCGCTGCCCGATTTATTGTTGTAGTTATTATTTGATTCGTTTGAACGCATAAGTGTCAATTGTTTATCTTACTTCGTTGTCTCTAAGTTCGATGACTTCTAAGTCTTTGATTTCTGTTTTGTCAATTGTAAACCTCACAAGGGTTCGTACCTTGTGGAATCCGGAGATTCCTGCTGCGCCTGGATTGATATGTAGCAAATTGAGGTTCTTGTCGTACATCACTTTGAGTATGTGACTATGCCCTGATATAAACAGTTTAGGCGGGTTGGCAAATATGCTTCCGCGTATTGAGGGGTCGTAGTTGCCTGGGTATCCTCCGATATGTTTCATCAGCACATCCACGTCTTCACACTTGAAGCGATATTTTTCCTTGAACATCAATCGGAGGTCGCCTCCGTCGATATTGCCGTAAACGGCTCTGAATGGCTTCAGTTGGGCAAATCGGTCAGCCAGTTCTACTGTTCCTATATCGCCTGCGTGCCATATCTCGTCACATTCGGCGAAGTATTTCTCGTAGCGAGCATCCCAATATCCGTGGGTATCTGAGAGTAATCCTATCCGTTTCATGCGACTAACAAAATAATGCCTGCGGTGATAAATGCCAATCCGAAGATGCCATTCGCCCATTGCTGGAAGTGTTTGAAGGTCGCTTCGAACTGACGGGCTTTTTCTGTGGCTTTGCTGAGTAGATAGACCATCGCGATGACGGGAAGGGCTGCCCCGATGGCAAATGTCAGTGGGGCAATCCATCCGAACACGTTGGCTACACTTAGGGGGAGCAACACTCCGAAGTACATGATGGCGGTTTCGGGACAGAACGCCATTGCGAGCATCAGTCCTAAAGCCAAAGCTCCTAACGGTCCGCTACGTTTGATGGTCTTTCCGCAACTGTGACAATCTTCGCCATGATGATCGTGATGATGGAAGAGTCGATAGAGCAGGTACACACCTATTATTATAAATATATAAGGTAGGAGTGCTTCACCTTTGCTCATGAGCGGTTTGACTCCGTCGATGTTCATCCCTTGCTGAATCAGTATGGTGAGTATGATGCCCAGAACGGCGTATGTGATGCTTCTGCCTGCTATGTAAATCATCCCTTTGGGCATCAACGGGTGCTGCTTATCCGAACGGTTGTTCAGGTAAGTCAACGCTGACAGGTTGATGGCCAATTGACAGGGGTTCAACGCCACCAGCAATCCTAATATGAATGCTGATATTATGAACATAGCATCAGTATGATAATTTGTGCAGTTACAATTCTAAGGAACATCGAAAGCGGATACACCGTTGAATAACCGATTGACGGAATGTCGTTGTTGGCTGCTTGCGTAGAGTAGGCGAGGGCTGGTGGGTCGGTTGTGGCTCCTGCCATGATGCCCATCAGCAAGAGGTAGTTCTCCTTGTAATACAATCGTGCCACTATTCCCATGATAATCAGCGGGATAATGGTGATGAGGAATCCGTAGAGCACATACATCAGTCCGCCATTCATGACCGTATCGACGAAGTTGCTGCCTGCTTTGATGCCTACGCTGGCAAGGAACAGCACCAGTCCGATATCGCGTATCATCTGCGATGCACTACTTGAGGTGTAGGCTACCAGTTTGAATTTGAAGCCGAATCGGCCTACGAGGATGGCGATGATGAGCGGACCACCTGCCAAGCCCAGTTTTACGGGGACGGACATGCCTGCGATGTTGATAGGCAGACTTCCGAATATGATACCCACCAAGATTCCTACGAATATCGTCAGCAGGTTCGGTTTGTCGAGTCGGGTCTTTTGATTTCCGAGTTTGGCGGCAAAGATGTTGACTGCATCTTCTGGACCTACGACAACCAGTTTGTCTCCTACTTGTAGGTTGACATTCGGGTGTGCAAAGAGTTCAATACCCGAACGGAATATGCGTGTCACGTTCACTCCGTGCAAGCTGCTGGGGTGAAGGCTTCCGAGCGTCTTACCGTTGATTTTGTCGCGAGTCACCAGAATCTGCTTCGAGAGCATTGGTGTGTCTTGCTTCTCCCAGTTCACTTTGGTTTCCTGTCCCATGAAGGCGATGATGGCTTCAGCGTCTTCCTCAGCACATACGACATAAATCTTATCGCCTGTGAAGAGCAGGGTGTCGCGGTTCGGAACAATCACATGTCCATCGTGCAGGCATCGTGAGCACACAAAATCGCGTCCGAGATACTCGCGGAGTTGCAGGATGGATTTTCCGTTCAGCGAGGGGTTAACAAGCTCTATGCTCATCAGGTGTGGTTTTACGGCTTTCTGGTTGCCGTTCTGGTCGTCATAGAGCTGTTCTTCCTTCTTCATGTTGATTTTGAAGAACAGGCGAATCAAGAGGATGGACAGAATGATTCCGATAACACCCAATGGGTATGCACATGCATATCCGTTTGCGATTGTTGGAATACTTCCTCCGAGGTTGTCGGCTCCGATTTGCTCTAACGCTGCATTCGCAGCACCAAGTCCTGGTGTGTTGGTCACCGCTCCACATAATACGCCTACCATCATCGGGAGTGAATGTGGGTTGTGTGTGTCGCAGCATCCGTAGTAGAGGCCGAGCATGACGGCTATGTTGAGCAGGATGATGCCCGTTGCGATGATGTTCATCTTGATGCCTCCTTGCTTGAATGAGGTGAAGAACGACGGACCTACTTGAAGTCCGATGGCATAGACGAACAATATCAGTCCGAAGTCTTGGACGTAGTTGAGCACAATCGCTGGCTCCGTGATGTTTTCCTCGTGTAGGATGTGTCCGGCTATGATGCCGGCAAACAACACGAATGTGACACCGAGCGACACTCCTCCAATCTTGATTTTACCTAAAACGACACCAACGGAGATAACGATAGAGTACAACAACAGGATGTGTGCTACCGATTCTCCATTGGTAAAAAGTTCCGTTAACCAATCCATAATTCCTTTAAACTTTGCGTATTTCTTTTTACCTTCCTAAAAACGGGGTGCAAAGTTATAACAAATTATTGAATCTTCAAGTATTTTCGAGCAAAATTCAGCAAAAATTCTGCAGTTCCTTCCAATCCGAGCAAAGAACTGTTGATGCAGATGTCATAGGCACGGCTGTCTCCCCAGTTGGTTTCGCTGTAGAAGTTGTGGTATTCGCTACGTTGGTTGTCAGTCTTGTCGATGGTCTGACGTGCCTTAGCTGGGGTCACTCCGTCATGTTCGCATACGAATTTCACACGGTCGTCATAGTCGGCACGGATGAAGATGCGGAGGTGGTGAGGGTGGTTGCGCAGGATGTAGTCGCCGCAACGTCCTACGATGATACAGCTTTCTGCAGCTGCTTTCTTGAGGATGATGTCGGTCTGTACCTGGAACAGCGATTCGTTGCTGACGCTACTGTCGTAGTAGTTACTCAGTGTAGAGAATGGTGAGGCGATGCTGCGCATCATGGCAGAAGCCAGACCCTTTCCTGCCTTCTCGTCTGCTTTCTTGAACAGTTCGGGGTTGAATCCGCTTTCCTTTGCAGCCATATCGATGAGGTAGCTGTCGTAGATAGGGATGTTCAATTCCTTTGCAATGATTTCACCGATGGCTTTGCCGCCACTTCCTAATTCTCGTCCGATGGTGATAACGAATTTTTCCATAATTGCTTTTTTGTTTTATGATTGCTTATTTGTTCAGTTTTTATCTATTTGTCTTTACTTCATGTCAGATGCCAATATCGTTCTTCGCTGTCTTGAATGCTCCCTGACGGTAGAACATCCACAGCATCACACCTGCAACGATGATCGATATGCCGTCGCTCACGGTGATACTTGCCCATACACCCACCGTACCATAGTAGTGGGGGAGAATCAGTAGCAGTGGTACCAGGAACAACATCTGGCGGCTCATGGAGAGGAAGATGCTCTTCTTGGCCATTCCGATGCTTTGGAAGAAGTTACCCACCACAATCTGGAACCCTACCAGCGGACTGACGAGGGTGATGACCCTCATACCTTCGATGGCGAGTTCATGCGTCTCTACGTCGTCGGTGAAGATGGAGACACAGAGGTGTGGGAAGAACTGGCAGAGGACGAAGCTGCAGGTCATGACGATCGTAGCATAGATGCTTGCCACCTTCAACACTTGCGACACTCTGTCGAATCGCTGTGCTCCGTAGTTGTAGCCCGCTATCGGTTGCATACCCTGGGTGATGCCCATGACAATCATGATGAACATGAACGTGATGCTGTTCACGATGCCGTAAGCTCCGATGGCCATATCGCCTCCGTGGTCCTTCAAACCTCGGTTGATGAGCACTACCACCAGACAAGCACACATCTGGACGCAGAACGGCGAAATGCCGATAGCCATGATGTTCTTCACAATCCGCTTCCTCAACGCATAGATGCCGCTATGGAGGTGAATGCGGTCGTTCTTGTTACACAGACACCAAATGAGGTATATGGTCGAAAGCGTCTGCGACAGTACGGTGGCGTAGGCAGCTCCTGCGATGCCCCATCCACAGACGTTGATGAAGATGTAGTCGAACAGCAAGTTGATGAACACACCAAACAACACCGACACCATTGCCTTGTTAGGATGCCCTATGACACGCAACACATTCGTCAGACCATGTGTCAGATGCGTGATGATGTTACCGTAGATGATAATCACCATATAAGTCTTGGCGTAGGGTAGGGTAGCCTCACTGGCACCGAAGAAGTAGAGAATCTCGTCGATGAAGACAAGAGCCAATACGGCAAACACAAAACCCACAACCACGTTCAGCGATATGATGTTGCCCATCACACGTTCAGCCGTCTCATAGTCACGCTGACCTAGTTTGATTGACAGGAGAGTACTACCTCCCGCACCGATCATTGCTCCGAAAGCAGCACTAAGGTTCATGATGGGGAAAGTGACAGCGAGACCAGCGATGGCAAGCGGACCAACAAATTGTCCGAGGAACGCACGGTCCACGATATTATAGGCCGATGCTGCCAACATCGATATGACTGCCGGAATTGCATATCGCATCAAAAGCTTACCTATTTTCTCTGTCCCAAGCTCCTTTGGAGAGCGCTTTCCTTCTTCGTTCATAAACATCATTTTCTTTACGCTACAAAGTTACGAAAAATAATCGAAATTACCAAACAATTTGTAAACTTTCTTGCATGTAATCACGAAAAAACATTCTTTCTGCCTTGTTCACCTATAGTTTGAATATTTTAATAGTTGAAAAATGACAAAACATGTTTTCAGAATTTAAATTTCAAGATAAAAGATTAAGAGGAATAAAGCTTCACAGGAAACGATTTGTGTTTTTTCATTGTTTGAAATGGGTGATTATGGGTGAAAAAGTCAATCTTTTCAGGGGAAATGTCAACCAAATCAGGGGAAATAGTCAACGAAAACAAGGGTTTATGACATCATCCATTCAACCTACATTTTGATGGGACACCCTCTACAATGCCTTACAGGCAGGTTTTTGCTTCCTTGCGCTACAGTTGCTACAGTTGCTACAGTTAAAAATGAGGTAATGAAAAGTCAAAAAGAAAATTTTATATATATTATATATATTTATATATATAATATATATAACTTATTTTTCGCTTGTAAAAATGGGGAAATCGAACTGTAGCAACTGTAGCAACTGTAGCAGAACCGATAATCGTGTGTCATATTACACCAATTAGTGTGTTATATCAACAACATATCAATTTGCTATCTACACATTGCAAAATTGCACGTTTCTATATGTTTTTATAACGATTACACAAATATTATTGTTTTATCCATTGTTATGTTGCAAAAATGTCGTAACTTTGCAGTGCAAATCAAGGGATGGGCAAAGCGTTGCTCACGAACAAAAAATTTGCAGCCCCTAGGGGTAACAAAAATTCCCCTTAAGGGGAACAAAAAAAGGCAGACCCACCTGTCGTCCGGAAGGCAGTAAGAGAGGGTCATCCAACCAAATAACCAACCGTAAGCGGTAAGCCGTAAGCGGTAAACTAAATCAACCAAATCATTAACCAAAAATCTAAAAACTATGGCAATTAAAATCAATGCTCGTGAAACCGAGCTGAAAATCGGAAAGAATCCAGGTTATTACTACGTGATGACTCCTGAACTGTACCTGGCGCTCAATCAGAAGAAGGTAATCCGCGAAGCTGCTCTTCGCAGCGGTGTCAGCCAAGGCGTGATGCAGGCTTGCTGGGACGCAGCAGGTCAAGGCGTGATGCAGGCTTGCTGGGACGCAGCAGGTGAGGTGATCAAGGCATGGGCTACCGAAGGTCACAGCGTGGCACTCCCAGGTCTCGGTACCATCCGCTTCGCTGTACGCGCACAGGCAGTGGCGAACGTGGAGAAGGTAGGTGTAGACCTCATCAAGTCGAAGCGCATCGTGTTCACTCCAAGCGTGGACATCAAGAAGGAACTGGCAGCTACCAGCATCAACATCACCTGCTACGACCGCAACGGACAGATCGTGAAGCGCATCACTACCGAAGGTGGCGACGTGGAGGACGGTGAGGACGATAGCAACACTGG
>CACZXN010000048.1:0-20971 GCA_902785075.1 uncultured Bacteroidales bacterium
AACTGCACTTGTGCGAGCTAATGAAGTTCCACCTCCAAATCGGTTCTGGCTGAAGGTACCACGATTGTAGGAGTTGCTATGACGGTACGCATATACATGTCCAACTCCGTGCCAGTAAGGTCCTACACCCCAGGAAGCCCAAGCATAATATGGTGAATTCCATCCATAGAACGAGCTATACCAAGGACGCCAAGTCCATCCGTATCCCCATCCGTAATCCCAGTAGAATGGGTCGTAGATGTCCCAATAGAATGGGTCGTAGAGATAGTTATACACACCATATCCGTAAACCAAGTCCCAATAGTACGGGCTGCTGAGTGCAAATCCGAAACGTGGGCTGTGGAATCGAAGCAGACGACGTGAATAGATGAAGTCGGTCTCTGGGTCGTACATATCAGACGAAGTGACATATACGGTGTCGACCTTTGCTGCCAAGCTATCCTCCTCAGCCCCTCCACCTGTCTGCCATGCGCCTGCATAGTTGGCATCACGACGGTTGTATTCATCCTCGTCTCTGCTATTATTGTTGTATACAGCCAGCTTTGGGCGGCTGCTCGTAGAAGATGCAGACTGCTGATTCGAACGTACAGAAGTTACAGTCGCATTCATGTTCTGACTCTTTTGCTTCGATGGAGCGAAGTAAAGGTCGTCATCTTGTGCCTGCATTGACAATGAAGTAATCAATGCCAAACCGAGTGTCCAAAACAGTTTCTTATTCATACCTTTTTCTTTTTTAAAGTGTCCGTAATCTGATTCACGCTGCAAATTTACGATTAAGATTTAACATACGCATCAATATTTCCCTAAAAAAAAATAGGGAATCCCCTATTTTGCTGAAAAAGCATAAAAAAAGAGCGGGGAGGAGATGTGATGAAACTCCGAGTATGTAAGATTTGAGTGCCCATGTTTCTTTGTAATCCACCGACTCGAGGTTACCCCTTACGGGGCGTGGCCCGCCATTGAAACACGGAACGTTCTCGGTTTTTCAGATTTAATTGATGAGTATCCCAATCGATCCTATATCCCCGCTAATTTATGCTTTTTTATCGTATCGCAACGCTAAGCGAACTTTGTTTTCGTTTGCAAATATAATACATTCGATTTATTCCACCAAATCTTTTTTAAACTTTTTTTCAAAAAAGATGCTGCAAACCCTCGAAATCTACTTCCGAGACATGTAATCGTAAACCGTAAGTACATCTTGAGAGTCAATTATCTTGTCTCTGTTCACGTCTTCACGAGCATTGGCAGACATCTCTGTCTGAGTCTGGATATAATCGTAGATTCCCAGCACATCCTGTGTGTCCACAACTCCGTCGCCATTCACGTCGGCAAATTGGCATACAGTCAGGGTAACAAGACCGTCTGGCGTCTCACAGATATTCGTGAGAGGCTGTTGCATCGAACCTGCAGAAGTATATATAGGCTGCTTGTCGGCAAACAGACAGGTCACTCCGTTTGACCCAGGGAACAGGTCTCCGTCAGCAGAATCCGACCAAATCAGATAATCGTCCTTTGTCTTCACATTGTTATAGGAATACAATTCTCCGTCTGCTGGGATGACTGTATAGCATTGATGCGCTATTGTGGTGTTCACATTGTTGAAGGTCCAACGACTTACTGAATAATCGACGTGTGTGACCAGCATCCCGTGTCGTTTCTTATTCGTATCGCCTCGTCCGATATATGTGTCCCATTCCGTGTTCTGACGATTCTCGAGGATGTAATATTCGTGTTGGTTCTCTGGGTTCTTTATCTTGTAACCCGTTCCGCCAGTACTGACAGGCATCAGGGTGAGCTCCACTTCCTCGTCGCGCTTCAATTCTACCAACTTCCTCCAACCCATGAAGTCCCTTTCGTATGCGCTGTATCCACAAGGATGAGCTCCTTCGTCACAATAACATCCTGTATCCATGATGTCCCAATAGTCCATACCGAATGCGACACCGTTGGTATCATACAAATCGGGCAAACCGAGATCATGCCCAATTTCATGACACATCGTTCCGATTTTTTCCATTTCACCCTCGTAAATCTCATTGCTGCAGGTATAGGCGCTGAAGGTCAAACTACCAACAGTACGTGAACCGACCCTTCCATGCGGCCAGATGGTGTTCAAGTCGGAACTGCCGTTCTCGCCCTCGCCTGCATAGATAAAGTAAATCAAGTCGACCAACCCGTCGTTATCATTGTCGAACTGCGTCCAGTCGTTCACAAGCTCCAAAGCCAAAGAAGCCGCTTGAATGACAAACATATTGATGTTTACATCGTGGGAATTACCGCTGTCTTTACCATAATACTCATAGCCGTTCGGCAAGGAAACAGGCCCGATCACCTCAAACTCCGGCAAAAACAGGCTGTCGCTCTGCTGCACAAAATAGTCGCGCACAGAACCAAAGCTTCCTGCTCCTGTGTAGCGTATGCCATCTCGTGTACCATTGCAAAACAGATCGAAACGTGTTCTCAGGTCTTCCGCATTATTTGCCACACTGAACTTCAGATCGGCAAATTCCACCAACACCACAGGAATTTTCTGAACGCCTATCGAACGCAGCGGAGCATCTATTTGATTTGCAGCCCTTCGCTGAGGTTCAAACCAAGGGGCACGATAGGTATGGGCAGCAGTCATACCGCCAGCCCTTGGGATGCGAGGCGGAACGGTTGCTCCAGCCGTCATCCACACACCAATCAGACACAACATGATGAACAATCCTCGTTTCATTCTTTCCTTTCTTTGATGCAAATTTACAATAAATCCTCCAAACCACCAAATAAATTACACGAAAGTTTCGCATTTGCCCATCTTTCCGCAGCCTTTGCTCGCGCACGCATAAAATAAATAAGGTGTAGCAGCAATTTTTCTTGAGGGTAAGTTCTAAAAATCTTGCTCCCGTATCACATTTTTCCCGCCTATTAGAGGAAAAAGTTTTTTCCTAGTAGGGAATTTTATATTTCATACTATGAAACGTATGTTTCGTAGTTTGAAACGTATATTTCATAGTATGAAACGTACGTTTCGTACTTTGAAACATAAATTACCCCTAAGAGAAAAAAGAATTTCCCTTAAGGGCTACAACAAAAACAACGAAGGGAAAAAAGAAAATATTCACCTCTCAGTTAGTTCCTATTCACCTCGCAGTTAATTCCTATTTACATCTTTTTTAACGTCTTCTGCCCCAAAAAGCAAATTATACACGAAGAATTATGTACTCCTTTCAACTAATTTTTGTATCTTTGCAGCGAATAACAAATTTTTCAGCTTCAATGAACCTACACAACCTCATCACAACCTTGCTGCTATTAGCATTCACCCTACAAGTTCGGGCACAACGCCCTTACAGTCTTTGGATGACGCAATCGGAGATGCAGCGCACCCCAAAGAGCTACCTGCTCGATTTATCCTCCAAGCCCAAATGGAGCTACGTGATGGGCATTGAGTTGGAAGCGATGCTCGACACCTATTTATTATATAAAGACTCGACCATTCTCAACTATTGCAAAGAATACATCGACACCATGATTGATGCTCAGGGCAACATTCAGGGCTATCGATTCGATGAATACAACCTCGACAACATACGCACAGGCCATTTCGTGGCACGTATGTACCAACTCGATCCACAACCTCGATGTCGCATCGCAATGCAAACCCTGATGCGTCAGTTGGAACAACAACCGCGTACAGAAGCCGATAGTGTGTTCTGGCACAAAGCAATCTACAGCTATCAAGTGTGGCTCGATGGTATCTTCATGGGACTCCCCTATCACACCCTTGCTGCAACCATGCTGCAAACCCCAGAGGCAGCTCGCCCCATCTACGACGATGCTGTCAATCAGGTAAGCATCACCTATCAACGTACCTACGACCCTAAGACAGGACTCAATCGTCATGCTTGGGACGAAACCCACGAGATGTTCTGGGCAGATAAGCAAACAGGTCTCAGCCAACATTGCTGGGGACGTGCTCAAGGGTGGTACAGCATGGCCCTCATCGAACTGCTCGATGTGCTGCCAGCCAATTACGAACGTCGTTCGGAAGTCATCAAACTCCTGCGCAAAGACCTCGATGCAGTCATCAAGTGGCAAGACTCCAAATCCGGACTTTGGTATCAAGTGATGGATTCCCCCAATCGTGAAGGCAATTATCTCGAAGCCACTTGTTCGTCCATGTTTGCCTACGTGCTGCTCAAAGCCTATCGTATGGGCTACGTTGGAACCCGCTATCGCAAAGCAGGCATCAAAGCCTATCAGGGAATACTCAAACACTTTATCCGCATCGATGCAGACAACACAATCTCGCTCACCCACTGCTGTTCCGTAGCAGGCTTGGGACCAGGTATCAGCGAAAAAGTGCTGAAAGCAGCACCCAACGTCAAAGAGAACCTCCGTCGAGACGGCTCCTTCCAATACTATCTGTCCGAACCTATTCGCGATAATGACGCCAAAGGCTTAGGACCCTTCATCTGGGCTTCGCTCGAAATGGAGCGGATGAAAAGTAAATGAATAAACCATAGATAGTTCCTTCAACTTTTTGTTACCGAAAAAACTATTGCCTAAAGACTATATTTTGGGCAAGCAAAGTCTCATGCACAATACAAAACACTCACTTTTAGGTATTGTGCATTTCTAATTCTTGCCGTAACTTTGCAGCGGATTTAAAACGATAACAAAAATGCGAAATTTTCTGAATTCATTCTTTACAAACTGTGCACACCCAAAGGGACGAATGGGACGTGCAATGCTCAAATTCATGAACTGCTGTCATGCCCCGCTGACGAACTGGGGACTTAACCTCATTGATTTTCATGATGAAATGACAATGCTTGATATCGGATGTGGCGGAGGGGCAACCTTAAAGCGACTAATGGCTCGAAGCCAACATGCAAATGTATATGGTATAGACATCTCAGAAGAAAGTGTAACTAAGGCAAAAAAGGTAAATGCTGACTTTCTCAACAA
The DNA here is from genome assembly GCA_902785075.1 of uncultured Bacteroidales bacterium. GTDB lineage: Bacteria > Bacteroidota > Bacteroidia > Bacteroidales > Bacteroidaceae > Colivivens. The sequence continues at coordinate 4,960 of CACZXN010000048.1, forward strand.
AAATGTGTTTATCGTGCAAGGAACAGCAGAAAAACTTCCTTATCCTGATGGGAAGTTCGACCTCGTAACAGCTGTTGAGACAGTATATTTCTGGCCAAACCTACCCAACTGCTTACTAGAGGTGCAGCGTGTGCTGAAACCAGGCGGTCGGTTTGTCATTATGGTAGAGGTCATAGATGCCGATTCGAAATGGAAAAATGTAGTTGAGGGAATGACTGTCTATTCGCCAGAAGAGCTGAAGCAGCTACTCGATGATACAGGGTTAGTCCAAACAGAAATTCATCGTAAGAAACCCTCGTATGCAACCATCATCGGAACAAAGAATCGCAAGATGGGTTAATTATTGATAAGTCTAGCAAAAGCCAACTTTAGTTCTATTTCATTAAAAGCTTTTTCGTCCAATTGTTTGGTACTTTACACAATAATTGCTAACTTTGCAGCAACAATTGGACGATCATGGGTAATATCAAAATCATTAGAGGTGTGTTTGACACCAAGATAGAGCTGGAACATGCAAGTATCGCTGCTGGATTCCCAAGTCCGGCTGACGACTACAGACACGAAACACTAGATTTCAATCGCGACTACATCCGTCACCCCGAAGCTTCGTTCTACGGAGACGTAGAAGGCGACTCGATGAAAGATGCAGGACTGCTCGATGGTGATCGAGTAATTATCGACAGGGCTGTAGAACCCCACGATGGTTCGATTGTCGTAGCTTGGTGGGACGGAGGCTTCACGATGAAGTTTCTCGACCTGACTCATCGAAAGGACGGCTACATCGAACTACGACCAGCAAACCCTGATTACCCAGTATTCAAGGTGGACAATCCCGAGAACTTTGAGATCTGGGGCACAGTGATTCACCTGATCCGAACCTTTGAAAGAATCTAACAGCGACAACACACGTTTCTGTTTACACTTAGGATATGTATGGCATAGCTGACTTGGACAATTGCTACGTAAGTTGCGAGAAAGTTTTCCGTCCCGACTTGGAAGGAAAACCGATTGTGGTGTTGTCTAACAACGATGGTTGTGTTGTAGCACGCTCAAACGAAGCAAAGAAGATGGGCATCAAGGCTGGTATACCTTATTTCCAATTAGCCCAGCTATTCCCAGGACAGAAAATTGCCGTATTCTCGTCGAACTACGAGCTCTATGGCGAATTGACAGGACGTGTGGTAAGTATTATTCGCCAAGAGGCTCCAGCCTATTTCCGATATTCGATTGACGAATGTTTCATGTATCTCGACGGTATCGAAATCGACAAGTTACAAGAATGGGGTGAAAACTTACACAATCGTGTGAAACGCGAAGTAGGTATGCCTATCAGTATCGGACTTGCGCCCAACAAAACATTAGCGAAGATTGCCTCGAAGTTGGCAAAGAAATATGCAGCCTACAAGCATTGCTGCATGATTGATACAGAATACAAGCGCGAGAAGGCCCTTGCTTGGTGTCCTATCGAAGATGTATGGGGAATCGGACGTCGATATGCTGCCAAACTTCAAGCGCTTGGTTGCATAACTGCTCTCGATTTTGCCAAGCATCACAAGGAATGGGTGCGAGTGACCTTCAACAACATCAATATCGAGCGTACCTGGCAAGAACTGAATGGCGAGGATGTGGTGCCGAACGAGGAATTAGCCAAGAAGAAAAGCATCTGCACCAGCCGCTCTTTCAACGGTATGATATCCGACTATGAAACACTCTTTACGCATGTATCGAACTATGCAGCCCGATGTGCTGAGAAATTAAGGATGCAGCATACGGTAGCCTCGATTGTAGGCGTTTTTCTCAACACGAACATGTTTCGTGAGGACTTGCCTCAGTATTGGAACTTCATGGAACAGCGACTTGTCACTCCAACCAGTTCCAGCATCACCATCATCCAGACAGCTGATGAGGTACTAAAGAAACTCTTTCGCGAGGGCTATCAGTACAAGAAGGCTGGAGTCATCGTGATGGGAATCGGAGCCGAGAGTCCCATCCAGCAAGACCTGTTCGACATGAATGCTGAGCAGATTCAGAAGATGCGACGCCTCGATGAAGTCATAGACCGCATCAACCGTATGCACGGAACTGAGACCATCGTGCTTGGGGCTCAACAATACACTCAGAAGAACGGGAAAGGCAAAGCAGAAGTCTTTGCAAATGCTATCAAGCACGATTTCCGAAGTCCGAACCCAACAACTCGTTGGGCAGACGTCATTCAACTCAATGCAAAAGTCGAGAAAAAGAAGAATTGAAATGAGCTAAAAGCAGACCAAAATCGGTGTGTTTTCCACATTTCTATCGTTCTATTCCATTTTTCCAGCATTTTTTCACGCAGTTTACTGATTTTTTACTAACTTTGCAACTTAAACGGCCGAACTCTTTAGAGTTCAGGTCTAAAATGCGAATTATTAAAAATCAAAACATAGAAAAGAAAATGTACAGAACGCACACTTGTGGAGAGCTGAGACTCTCCAACGCAGGTCAGACCGTCACACTAGCAGGATGGGTACAACGTACTCGTAAGATGGGCGGAATGACTTTTGTTGACCTTCGTGACCGCTATGGTATCACTCAGCTTGTATTCAATGAAGAAACTAACGCACCTTTGTGCGAGGAAGCTAATAAGTTGGGACGTGAGTATGTGATACAAGTCACTGGTACTGTTAACGAACGCTACAGCAAGAACAACAACATACCGACAGGTGAGATTGAAATCATCGTGGACGTACTGAATGTGCTCAATGCGAGCGACACTCCCCCATTCACCATCGAGGAGAACTCTGACGGTGGTGACGACCTCCGCATGAAGTATCGCTATCTGGACTTGCGTCGTCCAAATGTTCGCAAGAATCTGGAACTGCGCCACAGAATGTGTATCGAGGTACGCAACTACTTGTCGAATCTAGGATTCATCGAGGTGGAGACACCTATTCTCATTGGTAGCACACCTGAGGGCGCACGCGACTTCGTTGTGCCTTCACGTATGAATAAAGGTCAGTTCTATGCGCTTCCACAGAGCCCTCAAACCCTGAAACAGTTGTTGATGGTAAGCGGTTTCGACCGTTACTTCCAAATAGCAAAATGCTTCCGCGATGAGGACCTTCGTGCCGACCGTCAGCCAGAGTTCACACAGATCGACTGCGAAATGTCGTTTGTGACTCAGGAGGACATCATTCAGACATTCGAAGGAATGGCTAAGCATCTGTTCAAGGTGCTTCGTGGTGTAGAACTGAACGAACCATTCCTCCGTATGCCTTGGGCCGAAGCGATGCGTCGTTTTGGTAGTGATAAACCCGACATGCGATTCGGAATGGAGTTTGTGGAACTGATGGACGTACTGAAACTCGGCACTTTCCCTGTATTCGATGGAGCAGCTTATATCGGAGGTATCTGTGCACCAGGTTGCGCTGTTTACACTCGCAAGCAACTCGACCAGTTGACCGACTTTGTGAAGCGTCCACAGATTGGCGCGAAAGGTCTGGTTTATGCACGAGTGCAGGAAGACGGTAGTGTGAAATCAAGCGTCGATAAGTTCTACACACCTGAGCAACTTCTGGCTCTTAAGGAGAAGATGCAGGCGAACCCAGGCGACTTGATTCTCATCCTCTGTGGCGATGATGCCATGAAGACTCGTAAGCAGTTGTGTGAGTTACGTCTGGAAATGGGTAACCAACTGGGGCTGCGCGACAAGAACAAGTTCGCATTGCTGTGGGTTACTGAGTTCCCAATGTTTGAATGGAGCGAAGAGGAAGGCCGTCTGATGGCTATGCACCACCCATTCACCCACCCGATGGACGAGGATATCGCCCTACTCGACACAAAACCTGAAGAGGTACGTGCGGATGCATACGATATGGTATGTAACGGAATCGAGGTAGGTGGAGGTTCCATCCGTATTCACGATCCGAAGTTGCAAGCCAAGATGTTTGAGATACTCGGATTCACACCAGAAAAGGCTCAGGAGCAGTTCGGATTCCTGATGAACGCATTCAAGTACGGAGCACCTCCTCATGGAGGACTTGCATACGGTCTGGATCGCTGGGTAAGTATCTTCGCTGGTCTCGACTCTATTCGCGACTGTATCGCATTCCCAAAGAACAACAGCGGACGCGATGTAATGCTGGATGCACCTGCTGCACTCGACCAGAAGCAGTTGGACGAATTGAGTATTGAAGTGAAAGAAGCAGAATAAATAAATTCAATCAATTAAAACGTGAAACTAGATAAAAATACAGTTATCGGCTTCATTCTGATGGCACTCGTGTTCTTCGGATTTATGTTCTACGAAGGCAAGGTGCAGAAGGACAGAGCTGAACAGATGCAACAACAACAGGTGGTTGACGCTGTCGCACAACAGAAGTCGGACAGCATCAAGAACATCGTTGAAGAAAAGAAAGCTAAACAAGAGATCGCTCAGATGACAGACTCTACGAATAGTCTGTTCGTAGCACATCAGAAGAACGAAGGAACAACCGTCATCGAGAACGAGTTGCTGAAACTCACCATCCAGAACAGAGGTGGTCAGTTGGCACGCGCCGAGTTGAAAGACCCTACTTATAAGAACCAGCAAGGCGGACAGGTCGTGCTGTTCGACAAGGGTGACTCGGAAATGGAACTGCGTTTCGACGGAAAGGAAGACAACATAGAGACAAGTGAACTTTATTTCGCACCCAAAGATGCAAAAAAGGATGCGGTCACTATGAGTCTGCCTGTAGGTGCAGGAAGCATCGACATCAAGTACGAACTGCTGCCAAACTCATACATCCTCAACATGACGGTTGCTTCAAACGGGCTTGATGGATTCTTCTCAACTAAGACCAAATCGTTCGACATCGTATGGAGCGAGAACATGCGTCAGCAGGAGAAAGGATTCGACTTCGAAAACCGCTACAGCACCATCACTTATCGTACGACAAACGACGATACAGACGAACTGAGTTCGGCTGGTGCTGACGAGGAAGAGACCGACTTCGATGGCGAACATTTGGAATGGGTGGCATTCAAGACCCAGTTCTTCAGCCAGATACTCATTGCCGACAAGGACTTCACACCTGAGTTGTTCAGTCAGACACGCTACGAAAAGGAAAAGTCGAAAGGTTATCTGAAATCTTACCGAGCTGAGGTATCGTCTGCCTTCGATCCTTCTGGAAAAACTCCTACGAGTCTGAAGATGTATATCGGTCCTAACAAGTTCTCTACACTCCGTGAAAACGAGAAACTCTGCAATTCAGACAGCGACCTCGACCTCCAGAGTATTGTCTATCTTGGATGGCCGCTCATCAAGTATATCAACCGTTTCTTCATGCTCTACCTCTTCGACTTCATGACCGGATGGGGCATCAACATGGGTATCGTGCTCTTGATTCTCACCTTGGTCATCAAGTTCGCCATCTATCCACTCAACCGCAAGAGTTACCTTTCGAGTGCGAGGATGCGTGTATTAAAACCAAAGATTGAAGAGATTTCAAAGAAATATCCCGACAAAGACCAGGCGATGCAACGCCAGCAGGAGACCATGAAGCTCTATTCAGAATATGGTGTAAGCCCGATGGGGGGATGTCTGCCGATGCTGATTCAGATGCCTATCTGGATTGCGTTGTTCAACTTCATCCCGAACGCTATCGAACTGCGCGGTCAGTCGTTCCTATGGGCAGACGACCTAAGTACATACGACGATGTGATCAACTGGGGAACTCCAATCTGGGGTATCGGTGACCACCTGAGTCTCTTCTGTGTACTCTGGTGCTTGTCAACAGTTGCCAATACTTGGATTATGACACGCCAGCAGCGCGACTCGATGAGTCCCGACCAGGCTCAGCAGATGAAGATGATGCAGTGGATGCAATATGTTATGCCAATTGTCTTCTTCTTCTCATTCAACGACTATTCATCAGGTCTGAACTACTACTACTTCGTATCAGGTTTGATTTCCATCTTGATGATGTGGTTCCTCCGCAAGACCACTGACGACAAGAAGTTGTTAGAGCAGCTCGAACGTCGCTATAAGGAGCGTAAAGCCAACAACAGCGGTGTGCAGAAGACCTCTTCCATGATGGGACGCCTGCAAGCTATGGCTGAGAAGCAGCAGGAACTGGCGCGTAAGCAGCAGGAAGAACAGAACAAGAGACGTAAACCATAAAAACATAACTAATATGAAAAAATTACTAATCGCAACTAGTCTGATGGCTATAGTTATGATGGAATCATGTAACAACGAAGCGCCTTCTACGATGATAGGCAGACAGACGCCGGAAGTAAAGAACGGACAGTTCACACCCGAATTGCTTTGGGCAATGGGACGTGTGGGTAGCTACGACGCAAGTAATGACGGAAAAACAGTCGCATACAATGTCAGCTACTACAGTGTGGAGGAAAACAAAAGCCACACAGTCATCTACACCATCAATACTGATGGAACGAACGAGAAACTGCTGACGACTGCTGTCACAAGCGAATCTGCTCCTAAATATCTGAATGAGGGCAAGCAGATCACATTCCTCGCTCCCGACAAGGACGGAGTGAGCCAGATATGGGTGATGAATGCTGACGGAAGTGGTCGCAAGCAACTGTCGAAGTGTGAGAAAGATGTGGACGACTACCTCTTCTCGCCTGACGGAAAGAAAGCGATTGTGATTCATCAGGTTCCTTTCCACAACATCATTCACGAACGTCCAGAAGATCTGCCCAAGAGCACAGGACTGGTAATCGATGGCGCTATGTTCCGCCATTGGGACCATTATGTAGAGAGCATTCCACACCCATTCGTTCTTGATATCGAAAGCGGTAAGGAGGCTGATATCCTCGAAGGCGAACCTTTCGAGTGCCCTATGGAACCATTCGGTGGTATCGAACAGTTAGCCTGGAGTCCTGACTCTAAGACCGTTGCATTCACATGTCGTACAAAGATAGGACTCGCTTATGCTATCAGTACAGACTCTGATATCTTCCTTTATGATGTAGCAAAAGGCTCTTTGGATACCGCAAGAAACCTTTGCAAGGACGGCACAGAGTTTGGTGTTGTACCCGATGGAGGCATTCCTTTCGTACCCGATAACATCTGCGACCCATCGAAATCACTCCAAGACCAATATGTCAATCAGGAATTGAAAGACCGGAACGTAGGTTATGACATCAATCCTCAGTTCTCACCCGATGGCAAATATGTTGCATGGCAAAGTATGGAGCGCGACGGATATGAGAGCGACCGCAACCGTCTGTGTGTATGCGAGTTGGCTACAGGCAACAAGACCTATGTCACAGAAGAGTTCGACAGCAACGTAGATGCTTTCTGTTGGGACAACGATAGCAAGACTCTTTATTTCGTAGGTGTTTGGCATGGAGAGACCCATGTGTATCGCACCAATCTCGAAGGTGAAGTGAAGCAGCTGACTGAAGGTCAGTACGATTATACAGGTGTGGCACTCTGTGGCGATCAGCTGCTTTGCTCACGTCAGTCTATGAAGGAGGCAACAGAACTCTATCTGGTTGACAAGCAGACAGGAAAGGCTACTCAGGTGACCGACGAAAACAAATACTTCAGAGAGAATGTAGCTTGGGGTGAGGTCATCCCTCACTGGTCAAAAGCAACAGACGGAGCTGATCTGCTCTCTTGGATCATTCTTCCTCCAAACTTCGACGAGAACAAGAAATACCCCACCCTGCTCTTCTGCGAAGGTGGTCCTCAGAGTCCAGTCAGTCAGTTCTGGAGTTTCCGTTGGAACATGATGATTATGGCAGCAAACGGCTATGTAGTCGTAGCGCCTAACCGTCGTGGTCTTCCTGGATTCGGTTCGAAATGGAACGAGGATATCAGCACCAATTACGGAGGTCAATGCATGCAGGATCTCCTGTCGGCAATCGATGATGCAGCAGCCACACTTCCATATATCGACAAAGACCGTATGGGTTGTGTAGGAGCCAGCTTTGGAGGCTTCAGCGTCTATTGGATGGCAGGCAATCACAACAAACGATTCAAGTGCTTCATTGCTCACGATGGAATCTTCAACCTCGAGCAGCAGTACTTAGAGACCGAAGAAGCATGGTTCACCAACTGGGACCTCGGAGGAGCCTTCTGGCATAAGGACAACCCAGCTGTAGCACGCTCATTTGCCAACTCACCACATAAGTTTGTCGACAAGTGGGACACTCCTATCTTATGTATACATGGTGATAAGGACTACCGTATCGTATCTTCACAGGCCATCGCAGCCTTCAATGCGGCTAAATATCTGGGCATCGAAGCCGAACTGTTGCTCTTCCCCGACGAAAACCACTGGGTACTCAAACCCCAGAATGGCATTCTCTGGCAGCGCACATACTTCAATTGGCTCGACCGTTGGCTGAAATAATTGGTAACCCATTAGGCCAACCCATTAGGCCCATTAGCCCCATAAAATAATCAATAAAATTACAAATATTATGACACAAGCTATTCAAAAGAAACTAAGCGAATCAAAGGCTGCTCGTTGGAGCGCCCTCATCATCGTGTCGTTCACCATGATGTTCGCATACTTTTTCACAGACGTTATGTCACCACTCGAGCCAATGCTTACAGCTGCAAAGGGTGCAGACGGTGTTGGTCTTGGTTGGAATGCCGATGACTACGGATTCTTCTCAGGATCCTACGGCTACTTCAACGTATTCCTGCTGATGCTCTTCTTCGGAGGAATCATCCTCGACAAGTTCGGCATCCGCTTCACAGGTATCATGTCAACCGCTCTGATGTTTGGTGGAGCACTCATCAAATGGTATGCTGTAGGTAACGATTTCGAAGGAAGCATGTCAGTATTCGGTACCGAATACCCCATGCAGGTCATCATTGCCTGCCTTGGTTTTGCTATCTATGGTGTAGGCTGTGAAATTGCAGGTATCACGGTATCTAAAGTCATTGTGAAGTGGTTCACAGGTCACGAGCTGGCACTCGCAATGGGTCTTCAGGTTGCCTTAGCACGTATCGGTACCGCAGGTGCTCTCGCGCTCGCTTTGCCATTCGCACAGAAGTTCGGAGGTGTGTCTGCATCTGTCGGACTGGGTGCAGCTTTGCTCTGTGCAGGTCTCATCAGCTACCTCGTTTACTGCGTGATGGATAAGAAGTTCGATAAGGAGAAAGCAAGTGCAGCTTCTGCAGAACCCGAAGAGGGATTCCGTTTAGCCGACCTCAAGCTTATCTTCGCCAACAAAGGTTTCTGGCTCATCACCCTCCTGTGTCTGATGTTCTATGCAGGCGTATTCCCATTCCTGAAGTTCGCTACGAAGCTGATGGTTACCAAGTATGGTATCGATCCCGAATTGGCTGGTCTCATTCCTGCTATGCTCCCATTCGGAACCATCTTCCTCACACCGTTCTTCGGTTCTATCTATGATAAATATGGTAAGGGTGCAACCCTCATGGTGATTGGTTCCATTCTCCTGACCGTCGTACATGGCATTTTCGCTATTCCTGCGCTTACATCAGTCGTGATTGCCATTGCAGCCATGATTCTGCTGGGAATCGCCTTCGGACTCGTTCCTTCAGCCATGTGGCCATCTGTTCCGAAAATCATCCCGATGCAATTGTTGGGTACCGCCTATGCAGTCATCTTCTACATCCAGAATATCGGTCTGGCATTAGTGCCCGTCATGATTGGTAAAGTCAACCAGGCCAATACCGATGCCAACGATGTGACTGACTACACCACCTCAATGACCATCTTTGCCGTATGTGGCATCATCTCCATCGTCATTGCACTCCTGTTGAAGATGGAAGACAAGAAGAAAGGCTACGGTCTGGAGCAGGCAAATATCAAGAAGAACTAAAAAACTAATAAATCGTTAAATAGTAAATAAGACTATGTTTCAAGGACAACCCAAAGGTTTGTTTGCCTTAGCATTGGCAAACACAGGTGAGCGATTCGGCTACTACACGATGCTCGCCATCTTCATGCTATTCCTCCAGGCCAAGTTTGGTTTCGAAGAGGCTACAGCCAGTCAGATATATGCAATATTCCTTGCATGTGTATACTTCATGCCAGTCGTAGGTGGTTGGTTAGCCGATAAGATTGGTTACGGTAAATGTGTCGTATATGGCATCATAATCATGTTTGCAGGCTACGTATGTCTGTCAGTTCCTACTGCTGCCAATACTGTTGGTCTGTTCATGATGCTTGGAGCACTATTGCTCATCTCCATCGGTACCGGTCTGTTCAAAGGCAACCTGCAAGTACTGGTAGGTAATCTGTTCGATAATCCCAAATATTCATCCAAGCGCGATGCAGCATTCAGTCTGTTCTACATGGCGATCAATATCGGTGCGATGTTTGCGCCATCGGCAGCCAATGCAATTACAAACGCATTTCTGAGCAAGGCCGGACTCATCTACAAGGCAGACATTCCTGCTTTGGCACATCAAGTAATGGATGGAAATTTGGAGAATGTTGACAAGTTGCAGGCACTTATGGCCGAAATGCCAGGAGCCGAAGTTGCAGGCATGGATGTTTCTCAATTCAGCAACTATTATGTAGAGCATCTCTCGGGTGCTTATAACATGGGGTTTGCTGTTGCTTGCGTTTCCCTCATTGTGTCTATGGCAATTTATTTTGCTACACGCAATTGGTTCAAGCATGCCGACGTAAATGCAAAGCAGGCTGCATCGGCAGGTGCAGACTACCAAGAACTGACTCCAAAGCAGACTCGCGACCGCATGGTAGCACTATTCATGGTATTTGCTGTGGTCATCTTCTTCTGGATGGCCTTCCATCAGAACGGTTCTTCACTCACATGGTTTGCACGCGACTACACCCAGCCATTTGCTGAGGGATGGATACGAATTGGCTTCAACATTTGGGCACTGGCCATCATTGCCGTTTCTGTATACACGCTGTTTGCCATATTCCAGTCGAAATCAACTCTCACGAAGGTTATCTGCACCATTATCACGCTTGGCCTATGGGGTGGAGCTTATGCCATCTATGCCAATATGGGTGCTCAGGTCAAGATTTCTCCTGAACTCTTCCAGCAGTTCAACCCATTCTTCGTTGTAGCCCTCACCCCAGTGAGCATGGCCATCTTCGGAACTCTAGCATCAAAGAAATCGGCCGCACACCCCGACGGACTGGAGCCCTCGGCACCAATGAAGATTGGACTCGGTATGTTGGTTGCCGCTTGTGGCTATCTCGTAATGCTGCTTGCATCACAGGGACAGATGTCACCATCCGATCCCGAAATCATCAAGCTTGGCGGTGTATCACCCGACCCCGTTGTGCCTCAGTACCTCATCTCAACCTATCTGGTACTCACCTTTGCCGAACTCCTGCTCTCGCCGATGGGTATCTCATTCGTATCAAAGGTTGCACCTCCTAAGTACAAAGGCCTGATGATGGGATTCTGGTTTGCAGCCACAGCCATCGGTAACTATCTCAGCTCAATACCTGGTCTGCTGTGGAAGAACGTACCCATCTGGGCAAACTGGGCAATTCTCATGGGTCTCTGTCTACTTGCAGCAGCAATCATGTTTGCAATGCTCAAGAAGGTAGAGGCAGCAACAAAGAATTAAGGTAATGACACATCCCAAAGGTCTATACCTGTTGTTTGTGACAGAGATGTCAGAGCGATTCTCATACTACGGTATGAGAGCGCTCTTGACGCTTTATATGGTGGCAGCCCTGTTCACCATGACCCGAGCATCCGAAGTCTACGGCACCTTCACCAGCCTCGTTTACCTCACACCCCTCATCGGAGGCTACATAGCCGACCGCTATTGGGGCAACCGACGTAGCATCCTGGCAGGCGGCATCTGTATGGCCATCGGACAGTTCCTCATGTTCCTCAGCGCCTGCTTCATCCAACCCAGCATACAAGTCGAGGGAGGACCCATCGACCCCACAGTCGATAACACCCTGGCACTCTGGCTCATGGTATCCGGATTAGGCATGCTCGTCATCGGAAACGGACTCTTCAAGCCCAATATCGCCACGATGGTAGGCGACCTCTATCCACAGGACGACCGTCGCAAAGATGCAGCCTTCACCATCTTCTACATGGGTGTGAACATCGGAGCCTTGCTCGCACCACTCGTATGCGGACTCTTCGAAGGCAGCTTCCAAGACCCCGGACGGTTCCGTTGGGGATTCCTCATAGCCTGCATCGTCATCACCCTGTCCATGATTATCTTCTGGACCTTCAAGAACCGTTTCCTTGTCACCCCCGACGGACGTCAGATCGGATTGGCTAAAAGTCAATCGCTCCCACTGAAGGGCGATGGGTCTGAGGCAAATCAACCCCTCACCCGCAACGACTACATCCACATGCTCGTCATCGTGATTCTCGCAGTCTTCGTCATCTTCTTCTGGGCAGCCTACGAACAAGCAGGCAGCTCGCTCACCTACTTTGCCGACCAGCAGACCGACAAGACCTTCTTCGGGTGGGAAATGCCCACCTCGTGGTTCCAGACCTTCCCAGCCTTCTTCTGTGTCGTACTCGCACCTGTGATGAACTGGATGTGGCAGAAGATGGGACGTTTCGAGCCCCATTCCATTCAGAAACTCGCCATCGGACTCGCACTCCTCTCCCTAGCCTATCTCGTCATCGCTTTCGGAGTGAAAGACGTAGGGCCGGGACTGAAGGTCAGCATCCTGTGGATTATCAGTCTCTACTTCATCCAAGTACTCGGCGAGCTATCCCTCTCCCCCATCGGACTCAGTCTCGTCAGTCGTCTCTCCCCCAAACGCTTTGCCTCGCTCATGATGGGCATCTGGTACCTCTCCACCTCCGTCAGCAATTTCGCAGCAGGCAAACTCGCCACCCTCTATCCCGAAGCCGGACAGACCAAATACCTGTTGGGAATCCCCATCACCGACCTCCACGACTTCTTCCTCATCTTCGTCGTCATGTCAGCGATAGCCTCCCTACTCCTCTTCTGCCTCTGTCCCCTCCTCAAGCGGATGATGAAATAAACAAATGTGGCCCACTCGATTGTGGACCACATTTCGTTATAAGCCGTAACCCTTAATCCTTAACCCTTAACCATTAACCATTAACCCTTAACCGTTCTTAGTTCTTACCTTTCAACTTTCTAAACTCTTACTCTTTCTTCTCCTTATTAAGCAACACAAGTACCAACAGACAGATAGCTACCACAACATCCACGATGTTCCAAATAGTTCTTCCAAGAGCCACTTTGAAGATTGGTTGGAACAACAAAGCAAGAGCTCCAAAGGTAACAGCAAGCCCTTTCTTCTCTTGATTCCAGTATCTGTATGCCATTACGCCAAATATCACCATCGATATAAACCTCACCAATTGATAATACCCGTATGGCATTGGAGCAAGACACAACAGCAACAAGACTGCTAGAATTAATTGAATGTATTTCATCATTGTTTAATAATTCGAGGTAATGTGGAAACAGTGCTGATTCTGCTCGTACTTGATATAGCAACGACCCTCATCCCGTAGTTGCTTTAACACCGCGCCTAAAATATTCGACAGTCGGCCATTGCCTACAGAGTTCCCAACTGCTGATTGCCAGTCGAAACGGATGTATGTAATATCAAATGTAGTTGCATACTGGTGAGCAGAGTTAGCAGAGGCATTCGCGTTTACCTTTTGAAGGCGCTTCACATCATCTCCGGTTCTTAGAACAGAAGTCACGATAATCCGATGCTTTTCCAATCCCTGTTTCTTCAGTTCTGCTTGGAAACGAGCACCTATTTCTTCAAGCAGTTTAGCAGAAGAAGGAGTTAAATAAGGAACCGAATGTGTCAGTTGCTCCACCATGTACTCGTCACAGCTTACTATTCTGACCAGTCTCTTTGTTGGCAATTGCCCTCTTCGTTCAACAGGTTTGATACCATTCTTTCTCGCAACCTTTAGATGCTTGCTGTTGACATCACCAAACCGATACTCACTTCTGACAACGACAGTCTTGTCCTCATCAATGAACAGATGCCTCAGTTGTGAATAATAGAGGCCATACAAATAGTAGCCACCACATCCTATTACGATGATAAGAATCGCCCCCCAAACAACACCTTTTTTTCTTTTTCTACTCATTGGTTTTGTTAGTATCACGATACAATCTTTACATAGACACAAGTATGCCCCAATATGTGCTTCTATCAAATCCCTTTGTTCTATTTACTAAAACCTAACCCGACTCTCACTTCTGCTGATGTTATATTTGTTTCGTCACATGTAGGAGAATAGATTCTATATGTCACTCCTATAGAATAATCCCCATATTGATAAAGATCTAAGTATTCGAAATAATTATCATCGGATTCTTTTAGCACCCACTGTTTAAGTTTAAGATGATTTAAGGAAATAAATCTTTCAGAATAAGATAAGTTAAGTGAGTCCCTTAAATAACTCACATGATCTACATCACCATGCTCAATTTCAACACTCACCATATTTCCTTCAGAAAGTGAATAATCGGTACCTAGATGATCGGCCCATTCTTTTAACACGTTCCCATTTAATCTAACCTCACCTGCAAGAAGGAGATTGTGTAGCTTCTCAACTTGATTGCCATTTTCGTCAAGATTAACCCCCCAAAAGTCTGCTATTTGATTCCTTTGGGGTTCTCGATCACAACCTGTAACTATAACTAAAGTAAGAAGGCACATACCCCAAATTGGAAATAGTGAACAATTTATTTTTTTCATTTGTTTCGTTTTTTTTGTCAACTATTATTATACTAAAATCTCATATTTTTTATTGTTAAGTTTGTTATGTCTATTTTTTAACAATGTTTTAATCATATTCATGACACTCCTTTTCATCCTTGTCTCTGAGTCTTGATTAATAGCAGAAAATACCCGTATGGCATTGGAGCCAAGCACAGCAGCATCATATACAAGGGTAAGAAAATGTGCTTCATCTTAATTCTTATTCGTCAAATAGAGCTATTACCACCTAAATCCTCAAACAACTATCTTTTCACTTTTTATTGACTACCGTCGTACAATCAACATGAAAGTCGTACAGGCTTGGGTCAACATAAATGATGCTATTACCTGTCTCAATTTCCATAAAGTCATGATCCTTCACAAAGTTCCTCCATCGTTCGTTAGGCATCAACATCGTGAGCACCTCACATACACTGATACCCCAGAACTTCACATCCCCTACAACAGCCTTCGCTCTTGATGGACTACCATGAATAGCAAATGCATGATTACAAATAGCAGCCCCCAATCTCGCATACCCCACACAATTGGCAGAACCTCCTTCTATGTCATTCTTAGCAGCAAATTGCAATGATTTTGCTGTCAAGCTAAGGGCATACTCTATCAGTTCCCTTTCATCTTTATCCATCGTCTCCGCTGCAATTTGTCCCTTCATTTCTTCACTCAATGGATATGCCTAACAGGAAAAGTATCACGATGGCAGCTAAGACGCCAATTATCATCATCTTTTTTATATTAGTCCACTTTCTCATAGAAGCTTTCATTGTTTCATTACGAATTATTTGGTCTTAAAAGAGTCCGACTTATTACTAGCTGTGCTAACATGAAGTTTCCTATGATGCATACAAGGAAAAGCAGGATGAAAATTAAAAAGTTCACTATAATGTATGTGGTCTTGTATGTCTCCGCTAAGGACATCAATTCTTGATAGCATAGATTGAAGGCTTCGTCTAAAGGCATTGCATAATGGGAGCATAGCCATACAAAAGCAGCAATATAGGCAATTCCGTACAAAATGCCAAGCAACATAAGCACCATCCTTCCATTCGTTTTCGATAGTCTATAATTTCTGATGCATATCCATGTTACCCATAGTGCAGACAACAGACAGACAAAAGCCTGCAAATAGATATTCACGATGACGCAAATCTCCTTATAAGTCAATCCGATGATGATGCCAACTCCATAGAGCAAGCAACAACATGCTCCAAAGAAGCATTCGTCCAGACTTCTTCCTGTAACTGCGCTACCTATTACAGCTGTGATAACCAGTAGCAACAGATAAAACAGAATCAGTCCAAGCCAAAATCTCACCATCTTGTGCCTTTTGGCGAACAGCACAAATGAGA
>CACZXN010000048.1:20977-21540 GCA_902785075.1 uncultured Bacteroidales bacterium
AGGCCGTACCATTCAAGCAATGTCACAAGCAAGCATGTTCCAACCAACAATCCATTTGTCAGCGAATGCAATCCCCTAAACCTTCTTACGGCAAATGCAAATGAAGGTATCGTACTAAGCCATGTAATCAAAAGCAGAAGAATCGTCATCGCAAAGTAATCATTTCTCTACAAAGTTAGGATACTTTATTTTCACTCTCTGTTATCCTGTTCTTTTTGTATTGCCATTTCCATCTTAATCGTTTCATGTGCTCGGAAGAACTCATTAAGTTCAATACGCAGATAGCCTGCAAGATCCTGTATCTCAGGAACAAACAAGATGACAGACCTGCAATGTACATCTACTTTTTTCCCATCCTCGTCAACTGTGTAAACAGCTGCTACACTATTTCTTAGGTTCGACTCATTGATTGCCTTTTTCAATCTTGCCAATTCGTCAATGTCATACAATTCCACATGGCCCCAATGAAGATCCCATATTTGAACGTATGCACATTCGTTGTTTGCTCTCACCGTGAAGTACTCACCTTGAAAGCCGAAATGGATATCCCCGTCTTCGCCTTC
>CACZXN010000049.1 GCA_902785075.1 uncultured Bacteroidales bacterium
CTGTTGCGCCAGATGGTGAACGTGGCAAGCATCTACGAGGGCGACGAGGCTTACCGACCATTCCTGCTGGCTGTGAATGCCGAGGTTGAGCACTATCGACTGATTCTTGCCCGCAAGGGTGTGAGCAGTGGCGACTCTGGCAGCAATGGCGGCAGCGGAACGGGTGAGACGACGAATGGGGACAATGGGACCAATGAACCGACTAATCCGACTAATCCGACCAACCCGACTAATCCGACTAACCCGACTAACCCTGACAACGGCGGCGGTGCCAGCGGTGGCGGCGGCGGTGACGATGAGCCGTTCGATGATGGGGATTAGGACCCCCACAGACCATCCAGACCCACCCCCGTACCCCTCCCTCTATGGAGGGGAGTAGAAACCATGAAACAAGACCCTACAGACCCCCCGACCCCCTTTAGGGGGAGGATAAAACATAAAACAAGACCCTACAGACCCCCCGACCCCCTTTAGGGGGAGGATAAAACCATGAAACAAGACCCTACAGACCCCCCGACCCCCATAGAGAAGACCCTCCCCCTTGCCCCTCCCTTTAGGGCGGGGAGTAGTCACATATATAAAGCTCCACCTCGATATTTGAGGGGGAGCTTTTTTTAGGGAGGGGCGAAATATTATGTCGCACTTTCAGCGCTATGTGGTGGTGGGGGTGTCTTTCCGATAGGGTTGTCACCCTATCCTTTGTTCTGTCACCCCTACGGGGTTTCTAGGTGACCACTCCCCGCCCTAGAGGGAGGGGCAAGGGGGAGGGTCTTCTAAAGGGGGTCGGGGGGTCTTTGTGTCTTATAGTCTCTCCATCGGTCCATGATGCTATAGACATACTGATAGGTTTCGGTGCCGCGCATGTATCCATGCTTCACCACTTGGTCGTTGAAATATCGGGATTCGCTGAGATGGAGGACGCACTGATCGACATTGCCGTTCCAAAGGTCCGGGTTCTTGCCGTATTTCCTTGCTAAGTTTCGTGCGTCGTCTATATGTCCGGCTCCTGCGTTATAGGCAGCAAGGATGAATTTGAGTCGTTCGTTGCGGTCGGCAATGGAGCCATAGTGGTCGTTCAACTGATTGATGACTCGCACGGCGCCACGGAGGTTGATTTCGGGGTCGAATGCGTCGGTGATGCTGAGGCCCAGACTGCGGGCTGTAGATGGCATGAGTTGCATCAGTCCTAAAGCGCCCATGTAGGACACGGCGCTGGGGTCGAACGCACTCTCCTGATAGGCTTGGGCGGCAAGGAGTTTCCAATCCCAGTTGCATTGGATGGAGTATTTCTTGAACAGGTGGTCGTAGTACGATATCTGTCCATTGGCACGATTGAGAATGGGGCTATAGGTGCGACGACGTGGGGTGTAGATGTGCCCCTGGTTGTCGGTAAGGCGCAGTGTGGTCATTTCCTTGAACTGTCCTTCGTGCTCTTCCATCCATGTGTTGACAGATTGCGCCAGCTGAGGGGCATCTTTCCTCACGAGCCAGGCAATGGGTTTGAGGCTATCGATGAAGTGGGTGAGTTGGCGCTCGCCACAAAGGAGGAACTGCTGCCTCAGGGTATCGTCGACAGCGATGCCGTAGGTGACGATGTCGCCATCGCCATCGAGCAGATGACGTTTGAGTTCGTCCTCCGAACGCATGACATCCACCCTGACCGTACATCCGATGCTCCGTGCATACTGGTCTGCCAATTTATAAAGCGTGCCGAACCCTTCGCCATAGAATTCGAAATAGCTCTGTGCGCCATAGAGCGTCAAGACAATCAGCTCGCCATTCGACTGAATGCCGTCCAAGTCGAAACTCTCCGTAGCGTTGGGCGTGCGGAACACACCGAGTTCGCGAGGCTTCTCCTGCTTGCATCCAAGGAAGAGAGACGCCATGATTAGAGCGGCAAATAATCCGTATT
Organism: uncultured Bacteroidales bacterium; assembly: GCA_902785075.1. GTDB lineage: Bacteria > Bacteroidota > Bacteroidia > Bacteroidales > Bacteroidaceae > Colivivens. The sequence continues at coordinate 1,913 of CACZXN010000049.1, forward strand.
TCTTGAAAAACATATCCATCTTCTCTACTTTTCGTCTGCAAAATTAAGAAAAAACAAGCAATGGGCAGTAAAGAATCAATAATATTTTGTAATTTTGCCGCCAAATCAATTGTTATGCTTGCACTTTCCCCATTATTTGTATTCCTGTGTCTGTATCTGGTCACGAGCATCATCGTACAGGACTTCTACAAAGTGCCCATCATTGTGGCATTCCTCGTCTCGTCCATCTATGCCATCGCTATCACGAAAGGCAGCATCAACCACCGCATCCAGATATTCTCGAAGAGTGCAGGTAGCAAGAACATGATGCTGATGCTGTGGATATTCATCCTCGCAGGGGCATTTGCCGGTGCGGCGAAGGCCATGGGGGCGGTCGATGCCACCGTCAATCTGGCCCTCACGGTCCTACCCCACTCCATGATTCTCGCAGGCATCTTCCTCGCCGCCTGTTTCATCTCATTAGCCATCGGAACGTCTGTGGGGACCATTGCTGCCCTCACTCCCGTGGCAGCAGGTATCGCCTCGCAATCGGACATCAACACGGCACTCATTGTCGGTATCGTCGTAGGAGGAGCCTTCTTTGGCGATAACCTCTCGTTCATCAGCGACACGACCATCGTAGCCACACAAACCCAGCAATGCAAGATGAGCGACAAGTTCAAGGTGAACTCACGCATTGTATTCCCTATCGCCCTCATCATGCTGATTGCCTATGCCGTGATGGGGCGCGACATCGCTTCGCCGACAGGCTTGCAACCCATCGATTTCTTCAAGGTCATCCCCTACCTCGTGGTCATCGTCACAGCCGTATGTGGAGTAAACGTACTACTCGTCCTCACAATCGGTATCGTCGTAGCCGGCATCATCGGCATCTGGGGTGGAGCCTACGATTTGTTCGGATGGTTTAGCAGCATGGCAGACGGCATGATGGGCATGAGCGAACTCATCATCATGACCCTCCTGGCAAGTGGCATGCTTGCGATGATACGCCACAATGGAGGCATCAGCTACATCATCAATCGCCTCACCCGCAACATCCACGGACAGCGTGGAGCCGAATATTGCATCGCAGCTTTGGTGTGTATGGTGAACATCTGCACCGCCAACAACACCGTTGCCATCATCACCACAGGCAGTATCGCTCACGACATCTCGCAGCGGTTCGGAATCGACCCACGCAAAACGGCCAGCATCCTTGACACGATGTCGTGTTTCACACAAGGATTGCTACCCTACGGAGCACAGGTACTCATCGCAACCAGCCTGGCCAACGAATGCCAGTCGCTCGTCAGCCTCACCCCCATCGACATCGTCCGCTACCTCTACTACCCAATGGCTCTAGGAGCAGCCGTACTGCTCTGTATCGCGTTCCGATATCCAAGATTAAAGAAAGTATCGTAGTACTATTTTACAAGTGTTATTCTGCGCCAGACGAAACGAGGAACACATCGCCACATCGCAGTCAACAGGCGATATCTCCAGTCGATTACTCTGACATGTTCTTTCCGATTGATGGCACGAACAATATCTTTAGCCACCTTTTCCGTTTTCAACATCATGGGATAACGGAACTCGCCATTGAGCAAATCCGTATCCACAAACCCAGGACGTATATCCGTGAAGCAGATATGCCGATGCTGATTGTTCGCCAACTGTTCGAGCGCCTGCAGATACACATTCTGCATCGCTTTGGTTGCGGAATACGACGGAGCCGGACCCAAACCTTTCGTACCCGCTATGGAAGTAATGGCAGCGATATGTCCACCTCCACGACGGACAAAATAGCGGTATGCCGCCCCTATCATGCGGACAAACCCAAGCCCGTTGGTCTGCATCGTGGCAAGTTCGACAGCTTCATCCAATTCGTGATTCTGTTTGCCTATACCAGATGAATAGAAGAACAAATCCATGCCGCCCAACCGATCGATGAGCCGCTGAAGCGCCTGAGTAGCGTCATCAGCGGTTACATCAATCTGTTCAACAGCATCAGCTCCGATGGTTTGCATCAGTTCCACCCTTCGGGCAGCCACACCGACTGTCCATCCTTGCTCGATAAGGAGCTTTGCCACTTCGCGTCCGATTCCCGACGAAGCCCCGATTACGATAGCTTTCTTTCCGTTGTGCATAGTTGTGACTCGCCCGTTAGAACTCATATCCAAGATTCAGGTAGAAATAGAAATATGTGATGCAACCCATCGATGTGCCGGTAACGATATCAACGGGATTTTTATTCCGTATTACCGATATTAATTATTTAAAAATCAGCTGAGCAAACTCATAGAGGCTACGACGCCAAGTGTGCCACTCGTGAGCAGTACCCTCAGACACATATCCGACAGCCTTCATGCCTTCCTTCTTCAAGTTCTCCGCCGCTTCCATCACTCTCGGATTCTCCTTGCTTCCGCAACTCATAAACACAAGCTTATTCGTCTCCTTGAATCCCTGAGCACCACGAACATCTTCAGGACTGATAGTACCACCGCTGAACATACCCACGTATGCAAACTTCGTCGGGTTGGCTAACGTGATTCTACGTGTCTGGCCGCCACCCATCGACAGACCAGCCATACCACGATGCTGAGCGTCAGCATACACACGATACTCCTTCTCTATCATCGGAATGATATCGGTCATCAACACCACTTGGAAAGCATCGTTACTACCTCCACGCGCACCCTGCTGACCCTGCTGTCCTTGCTGAGGCTGCGGAGCATACTGACCCTTCAAGTGAATATTCTGACCCTGACCATAATCCATCACGATGATGAACGGAACAGCCTTCTTCTCGGCAATCAGGTTATCCATAATCTGACCGGCATGACCTTGAACCGACCATCCATACTCGTTCTCAGCGTTACCATGCTGCAGATACAACACAGGATACTTCTTGTTAGGATTCTTGCCATACTCGTTAGGCAGATACACATAGCAATGACGCATGCTCTCAGTAGCTTTCGACCAATAATACTTCTCTTCTACAGAACCTTGAGGCACATTCTTAACCTGCCAGAAATCCATATCTTTCGATGGAATCTCAATACCACTACCCCAACGGCCCGCTCCGAAGAACGAAACAGTACCCGGGTCAGGCATAGCAGTACCATCGACAATCAGCTGATAGTAGTGGAAACCAACATCCTGCGGAGCCGAAGTTCCTGTCCACACGCCACGATCGTCCTTTACCATCTCATACCTCCTTCCCAGATCCAACTGAACAGAAGTAGCACCTGGAGCACGAAGCTGTACACGAACAGCACCTTGAGAGTTCACCATCGGATATTGACGACCAGGTTGGTTCGTAACATTTGGTTTGAAGTCTTCAACTGCGTCAGCATACGACGGAACGTTGATGTTACGTTGCTGACCAGCATTTCCACGCTGAGCTTGACCAGGTCTCTGACCTTGATTACCTTGAGGTTGCTGAGCCGATACAGATGCTGAAATAGCTGCCAGCATCAAGATTGAAAGGATTGTTTTTTTCATGATCTTAATTGTTTAGTAGTTAATAATGTATTTATGATTGAGATGTTCCGCTGCAAAATTAATAAATAAATTTTATACACAAAGGAATTACGACACAAAAACATCAATCAATAGAGAAATAATGGCATAATAAGTGTCAAAAGCCAATCCTTTCAGCACTTTTTCATACTCTCACCCCCAGTTGACAAAAGCGGTTGACTATTATCCGTACTTCAGTTTATAGGACAATAAATAAATAGGTATGTCCAATAACATCAAATCTCAATTAGTTGTTTCCTCATTCTCGTGACAAACAATAGGTCAAAAATAAAAAAAACACTGAAATTATCATTTCTTTATCCTATAACCTTGAACCATTAACCATTTTTTCTTACCTTTGCAGACGTAATATCACAATAGTCATATTTGAATTATGAAAAGAAGACTTTTATTTGCAATGATAGTGACATCGCTGAGCTTCATACCAGTCTTTGCCAGTAATGCACTCATCATACGACTCGCCGGTTCCCTTTATTTCCTCATGACCAGTAGTGGCACCCTCACAGATGCCTCCTTCCCCAAAGAGCCTTTGGAGGGCGCTCGTGCCGTACTTGCCACCAATATCACCGTCAATGGAGGCCAAACACATATCAAGACTATCGGCCATCATGGAGCTGTAGGTCTTGCTGCCACAAAGACACTCACCATCAATGGAGGTCATAACTACATCGCCACCTATGACGACCCCATGAAGATCGGTTCGAATCTCGTCATTAATGGAGGTTTCACTTTTACTTCGAGCCTCACTAACGACGGAACTGATTCAAAAGGCGACATACACATGAATGATGGCTTTATATGCTCTTGCGGCCCTGAAGGAGCAGAAGCTGCCTTCGACGTGAAACATTTCTACTGTTATGGTGGTACTGTCATCGGATTAGGTCACAAAAGCGATCGTCCCGTAGCCGACAAGTCGCCTCAAGCCTTCTTCCGTTTGGATAAGATTAAAGGTGTGAAACGCTATGTTCAGATACTCGATGCAGAAGGTCAGGAACTTGCCCTACTAGAGACTCCCGCATATGCCACTCAAACCATCGTATATTCATCTCCTGCTTTAAAGAAAGGTGACACCTATACAATCTTCACAGGCGATACCCTTGAATCATTGGATATGTTGACTTCAATTGAGGCAGAATAGGATATCCCTGTTTAAAGGACTCACTATTTGAGACTGACTTTTTGAAGATATTTTTCTTTCTTTATTTCAAATAGAAACATGAGAATTTTCCTCATGTTCTGTTATAATATTGTGTACTTTCTTTCGCTTTTTTGGATGGTAATTTTCGGATGAACAACATACTGATGCCAAAGGAAAAATTTGCAGCCCCTAGGGGTAACAAAAATTCCCCTTAGGGGAAACAAATAATTATGCTGGTGGGAACAAAACAATAATAATGTGGGCACAAAAAGAGGGTTTTATCTCAATAATCTGCTTGTTAAGACAAAAAAGAGAGTTAGGATTTGGTGTGGAATAAATAATTTAGTATATTTGCATGCAAAATTATAAGAAAAGGATTTAGGTCATGAACAATAAGCGACTTGTACAGTTTAGTGCGATTATGATGCTAACCGTGATGCTGTTACTTTCTTGCAAGGAGAGTTCTTCAACTACTGTAAGATTGAAACAGGCACCAAGAGACAGTGTTTCATACAGTCATGCAGACAGCGTGCTCTTTGCTGCGGGTTATGCGCAGAATTCTACTACCAGAGAGTTGTGAATGCCAAAATCACGAATGATGCGGACAAGCTGAGTTACATCAAATCGGCTCGTCGTCTGTCGGAACTGTTGGTGCGTCGCGGTGCCTATGAAGGTGCGTTGAAAGTGGCTTTGCCGGCTTGGCAGTCGTTACCCGATTCGGCTAAGGAGAATGTTAAGGACAAAGCTATCCTGCTATCGACAATCGGAACTTGCCAGCTGAACACCAATCAGAAGAAACAAGCAATGGAGAGCTATGAAAAATCGTACAATTACTTTAAAGAACTTGTAAATGCTGATTCGACTTCCCGCACCACAAACGATGCATTGACGAGTGTGGAAGATATCGTAAGGAATTTGCTGAATGCTGAAGCATACGAGGAAGCTGTGCCGTGGGTGGCACGAGTTGATACATTGAAAGATTTACTGATGCTTGGAGAGCATGACCCCGCAGAACTTCCCATCCTCGACAGGAAAAATGCTGATGCCTTCCTCTACAAGGCAAGGCTATTGCAGGGACTGAACCAACCGGAGCTAGCTTCAAAAGCATACGAGGATTTCCTCAACACTGAATATGGTGGTACGGCTCAAGGTAGGATTGCTGCAAATTCGTACCTGATGCATGCCAAACGATTCTCTGAGGCTGCTACGAACTTCAACAAACTGGATGAGGTGCTGAGCGAGCAGGGAACCGAAATGACTTTGGACAACATCCACAATTACATGATTCCAAAGCTGAAAGCCAACGCAGAGGCAGGCCGACGCGACAGTGTGGTTTCTTTAGCTGTTAATATGTGTGATGTGCTCGACAGTGCTATCTATCACAACAAATCGGACGAGGCGGCCGAATTGGCAACCATCTACGGTATTGAACAGAAGGAAACAGAGATTGCGAATCAGAAAGCAAGGATAGCAGAGAGCGAGGCTGACCTCTCCAACCAGCGATTGATATCGCTCGGTGTGGTCATCACGCTATTGCTCGTTTTCTTCTCTATCTATGTATTCAAACGCCGTCAGCATGAGAATCAGTTGCAAGATGCCAACACGAAACTGGAACACGCCAACAGCGAGCTGGAGGAAAAGAACAAAGACCTGACCATAGCTCGTGAGAAGGCTGAGGAAGCTTCAAAGATGAAGACGAACTTCATCATGCAGATATCACATGAAATCCGCACACCGCTCAATGCCGTTTGCGGTTTCTCACAGGTCATTACGATGCCTGGTATGACATTCAGTGAGGAAGAGATGTCGGAGATGAACAACGGCATCGTGGAGAACACGGAGCGTATTACAGGACTGGTGAACAAGATGCTGGAACTCTCGGATGTGGCAAACGAGTCGAGCATTGAAAAGACGGATCAGGTGGAGGCAAAACAAATAGCCGACGCTGCCATCATGAAATCGGGCATTGAGTACGCAACTCACTTGCATTTCCAAATCTATGTGGATCATAACCTCATCGGTCAACCTTTCGCTTCGAACTTGGAGCAAGCAACCCGTGCACTCTCGCTCTTACTCGACAATGCGATGAAGTTCACCCATCCAGCCGAAGCCGCAGTGAAGGTAGCAGGAGGAATCGACAAGATTGAGAAAGCATCGCTGCAAGTTGTGCCACAAGACGATAAGGTTGCCTTCATCGTAACCGATTCAGGAATCGGTATTCCGCCAGAGGAGTCGGAACATATCTTCGACGAGTTCGTGCAGTTGGACGACTATTACGACGGTACAGGTATCGGACTTACCATCGCACGCTCAATAGCTCGACGACTGGGTGGCGACATCGTGCTCGACACAAGCTATTCGTCTGGAGCGAAGTTCGTGTTTACGGTGAAGAAAGATTAAAAACAAGTTAGTTAAAAAGGTAAACGAAAATATTTTGAACGAAGTCAAAGTATAGTTAAAGATGGAAATACAGCCAAAGATTCGTATCAAGGATATTGCCGAAATGGCAGGAGTAAGTGTGGGAACCGTCGATAGAGTTTTGCATGGACGACAGAACGTATCGAAACTCAGTCTTGAGAAAGTGGAGAAAGTATTGGAGGAAATTAACTACATCCCCAACCATTATGCAAGTGCTTTGGCAAGCAACAAGACCTATAACTTTGCAGCCATCTTACCAATGCACGAAGAAGACAGCTACTGGGCACGAGTAGAGCTGGGACTGCGGGAGAGCGCATCACGTTATAACGACTTCAAGATGTCGCTGAAGATATTCAGCTACGACCCGTTCAACGATGACTCGTTCGACCTCCAATGCCGTCAACTCCTTGCCTATAATCCTTGTGCGGTAGTGATAGGCCCAATCTTCAACCACCATGCGATGATTAAGTTTACTGAGAAGCTGGAGCAGAAGGAAATCCCTTACTCTCTCCTCGACTCCTATTGGCCCGATCTCAATCCTGTTACCTTCTACGGCCAGGATGCCCGAAGCAGTGGAGCCTTCTCTGCACGTATCATCTTGATGGCGGCAGGGAACGCAAAGAAAATAGCCCTGTTCAAGATGCTGGGTGAAGGACGTGTAGCCAGCCGTCAGCAGTTGGAACGCGAAAAGGGATTCCGTGACTATGTGGCGGAGCATAGCCCGAAGACGGAAATCGTCGATCTGAACCTCTATGTTTATGACAAGGAAGGCATGAAGGATTCGCTCCGTAAGTTCTTTACTGAAAACAAAGACCTGAGATACGGACTCTCTTTCAACTCATCCATACATGTCATCGGAAACTTCTTGAAGGAAGAAATGCCCAAGCATCCACATATCACGCTACTGGGCTACGATGCAATCGACTCGAACATCCATTGCATGCGCGACGGATATGTTGACTTCCTCGTGGGACAGCATCCGCAGCATCAAGGACGTAACTGCTTCCGCAGTATCTTCAACTATAAGGTGCTACGCATGAAGCAGAACTTGCTGCATTATGTGGGCATCGACCTCATCATGCCAGAGAATCTGGACTTCTACAAGGACTAATCTATGTTTCAACTGACCTCGGAGTATCAGCCTACGGGCGACCAGCCCGAAGCAATCAAACAACTGACTGAAGGTGTGCAACAAGGGTTGCCCGCCCAAGTGCTATTGGGTGTGACGGGGTCAGGAAAGACGTTCACTATAGCGAATGTCATCAACAACATCAACCGCCCTACCCTCATTCTCAGTCATAACAAAACGCTTGCTCATCAGCTCTATACTGAGATGAAAGGTTTCTTCCCCAATAATGCTGTGGAATATTATGTGAGTTACTATGATTACTATCAGCCTGAAGCCTATCTGCCAGCTACCGATACTTACATCGAGAAAGACCTGGCCATCAACGAGGAAGTGGACCGTTTGCGAATCGCTGCGACGCGCTCATTGTTGTCGGGCAGAAAAGACGTGATCGTTGTCAGTTCGGTTTCGTGCATCTATGGCATGGGGTCGCCGGTAGATTTCGCTGAGAACACTATTACCATCAAGGTGGGACAGATGCTCGACATCAACGTTTTGTTACGCAGGCTGGTTGACAGCATGTACACCCGCAACGACATTGAACTCAAACGTGGCTTTTTCAGCGTGAAGGGTGAGACGGTAAACGTGGCTTTAGCCTATGACGACAGAAACCTGCGCATTCGGTTTGCGTGGGATGAGATAGAGAGCATCGAAGAGGTCGATCCTGACAAAGGATATGTGCTCGACAAATTTGGGGAGTATAAGATATATCCTGCCAATCTGTTCAGTACTACGAAGGAGCGGACGCTTAAAGCCATCCATGAGATTGAGGATGACCTTCACGAGCGGATGCAGTTCTATGAAGAGTTGGGCGATACCGTGAAGAAGAACCTTATCGAAACACGTGTAACGAACGACTTGGAGATGATTCGCGAGTTAGGTCATTGTTCGGGAATCGAGAACTACTCCCGCTATTTTGATGGGAGGAAAGCGGGCGAACGTCCCTACTGCCTGCTCGATTTCTTTCCCGATGATTTCCTGCTTGTGGTCGATGAGAGCCATGAGTCTGTTCCACAGATTCGCGCTATGTATGGTGACGTTCGACGAGTTCGAATCGATGACACATCAGACCATCTATATGTCAGCCACTCCTGCCGACTACGAATTGCAGAAGTCGGAAGGAGTAGTTGCCGAACAAGTGATACGTCCGACAGGCCTGCTCGATCCCGAGATCGAAATGCGCCCGACCACGAATCAGATTGACGATCTGATGGAGGAAATCCAACTAAGGGTGGAACGCGAGGAGCGAGTGTTGGTGACAACGATTTCGAAAAGGATGGCTGAGGAATTGGCGGAGTATCTCCTGAACAATGGCGTCAGAAGTACGTATATCCATAGCGATGTCGATACGTTTGAACGTGTGAACATCCTTAATCAGTTGCGTAGGGGCGAAATTGATGTGTTGGTAGGCGTGAATCTGCTGCGTGAAGGCCTCGATTTGCCCGAGGTGTCGCTCGTTGCCATTCTCGATGCCGACAAGGAGGGATTCCTGCGCAGTTACCGCTCGCTGACACAGACCATCGGACGTGCTGCGCGAAATATCAACGGGAAAGCGATACTATATTGCGACAAAGAAACCGACAGCATCCACAAAACGATCGAAGAGACCAATCGCAGACGCGCAAAGCAAATGGCTTATAACCAAGAACACGGCATCACGCCCACGCAGATTCGTAAAGCTCAGCATGACATTGCCGAGGGAAAACATGTGGACTATGTCGGTAAGGCTTATATCGAGGAAACCTTCCGAAAGGCTGCTGAAGACCCTGTGGTCATGAAGATGGATGCCGAGGCGCTCGACAAAACGATTGAACACACCCGAACGCTCATGCAGAAAGCCGCAAAGAAGCTCGACTTCATCCTGGCGGCTCAATACCGTGACGAAATGCTCAAATTGGAAGAAATCAAGAAGTCAAGGCAATGAATTATGTTATCCGTTTCATCAAGAACTGGACGCTCCCACTGTCTATGGTGATGGGTGTCGTGTCGTATTTTGTGTATGTGAATATACATGCTCTCGATTCGACGCACCAGTTCATGAGCGACTTCATCAGTGTGGCACAGCCGGGACTGATATTCATGATGCTGTTCCTTTCGTTCTGCAAGGTTGAGCCAAAGGAATTGCGGCCTCACAGCTGGCAGATAAAGTTGATGCTGATTCAAGCCCTGTCGTTCGTCATCCTGGCAATTCCCATCATCCTGAAGCCCGACATCCCCGGCCGTATTGTCATAGAGAGCGCAATGCTGTGCATGATATGTCCCACGGCCACTGCAGCGTCGGTCTTTACCGGCAAGCTTCGCGGAAATACCAGTTGCGTGGTCAGCTACACGTGCGTCATCAACCTCATTGCTGCATTGTTGATACCGGCGGTCGTTTCGCTGACACACAATGGTGGCAACCATTCATTCCTCACATCTTTTGCGCTCATCATCGGTAAAGTGTTTCCCCTGCTGATGCTTCCGCTGCTCCTGGCATTTGGTGTGCGATACATGCTACCGAAATTCCATGCCTTCATGGTTCGCATCAGCTACATATCGTTCTACCTTTGGGCGGTCACGTTGACCATTGCCATCGGCATCACCACCAAGGCAATCGTTCATAGCCACCATTCCGCGGCCAATTACATCGGAATCGGTGTCGTATCCATCGCTACATGCATCCTCCAGTTCTATCTGGGCCGAACCATCGGGCGGCATCACGGCGAACCTATTGCAGGCGCGCAGAGTCTTGGGCAGAAAAACACCGCTTTCGCCATCTGGGTAGCATATACCTTTATGAGTCCCGTCACTGCCCTGGCGGGAGGCTTTTATGCCGTGTGGCACAACATCGTCAACTCCTGGCAGCTGTATCAAGCGAGGAAACAAGAGCTGAAATTGAATTGAATCACATAAATAATAAGATATGAAACGAATCATTCCCATCACCGTCTTATGGTTGCTTGCCATCACGATGCAAGCGCAGCAGAGCCGTATCGTCGAGCGTTACATCGATTCGCTAAAACTGGCCATGAGCCTGAAAAACCTCGACGAGAACATCGACTACGACGTCAGTCCCTATTACTATCAGATGTTTTTCCCGTCAACCTACTATTCTAACGTCACCCGCAATGCATTGTCGCTCGACTCGACGTCGTTTACACCCATGAACCTCCAGCTACTGCGCATCTACGCCAGTCGGCCGTCGCTTGTCAGTCACTATGACGAACAGTTCAAGAACGAGGCGCTGCTCGAAGCCAACAAGTCGGCGTCAAACCGCACCAACGATGACCTCAAGAAGGAAATAAGCAGCGTCATTTCGTCGAATTCGAAGGATCGCATCGATAAAGACGACATCGACATCGGGCTGCAAGTGGTCAAACCCAACTTTTGGAAGACCGCCGGCAACTTCTCGCTGAAATTCACCCAGAATTACTTCTCCGAGAACTGGTACCAAGGAGGTAACAACAACCAAACGATGCTCGCTACACTCAATCTGTCGGCCATCTACAACGATACGAAGAAGATTACGTGGGAAAATCGTCTCGACGTACGACTTGGATTCGTCACGTCGCCATCCGACACCTGCCACACCTTCATCACGAACAACGATAAGCTCCAGCTAAACACCAAGCTCGGAGTAAAGGCTGCAAAGAACTGGAACTACACCATATCGGGCGAAGCAAAGACCCAGATGATGCCAGGCTACCGAGCTAACAACCGATTGAAGTTCTCCGACTTCCTCTCGCCACTCGATGTCTCACTGTCAATCGGTATGGACTACAAGCCGAAGCTCAAGAACGGCAACAACCTCTCGCTGGCGCTCCTGCCGCTCTCCTACAAGATGAGATTCATCAACTCGCACAATGAGAACATCCACAAAACCAACAAGTTCGTCAACCGACGCTGGAAGCAAGACTTCGGTTCGCGACTCGAGTTCAACTGCAAGTTCACCATCGTCAAAAACCTCTCATGGAGATGCCGCAGCTACTGTTTCTCGTCATTCGAATACGTAGAGGCAGAACTCGAAAACGTATTCACATTCGAATTCTCAAAATACATCTCCACCGACGTCTATACACTTTGGCGATTCGACGATAACCGACCCATGAAATACTACGACGACAACCTCGGCTACTTCCAGTTCAAGGAATACATCACGCTGGGTCTGAAATACGACTTCTAAGACCGCCAAACAAGCAGGATGAAACTCAACTACACGATATCAGACGACATACTCTCCATCCACGAGAGCTGGCAAATAAACAGCCTCCGCGGCATGGCGCTGACCCTTCAACGCATCCGAAGCGAACAGGCTGGCACCGAGCGACCTATCCTGCGACGCACTGACCGCAACATCATCGAGGAGTGGATTGTTCACAACTTCTTTTACGACCTCCACGTACTGCGGGCACACACACGCACCGTCGATCTCGAATACCCTCAGCGATGGTACTTCCGCATCGCCTACCATATCGTCGCCACCTTCATCGCCACCGCTGGGCTCCGCCACCATTGCCGCCTGGATTGTCGGGGTTGGTCGGAGTAGTCGGAGTTACTCCGCTCGATGTCTTTACGCTTTTTGCGGTAACTTCGTCAATATGCAAGCATGGTTCTTTAAGAAGTCCGTGGACTTTGATATGAATGTCCACGGACTTTTGTGTGAATGTCCACGGACTTTGATGTGAAAGTCCATGGAGTTTGATGTGAAAGTCCATGGAGTTTGAGATTAATGTCAAGCGATTGCGAATGGGAAAATGCAAAAAGGAGGAGAATCAGAAGATGATTTTGAGGAAAACGGCTCGGAAGATGAAGAAGACGACAGGAATGAAGAGGGCTGGCAGTAGATTGAGCGTCTTGCAGTCTTTCACCTTGAGAATAGTGAGTCCGCTTGCGAGAATCAGCAGTCCGCCGACCAAAGACAGCTCGGTAATGAGGTCGTCACTGATGGCAGCGGCCGAAAACTTTGCCGTTAGATAGAATGCGCTTTGCCAGCAGAACAGCACTGGGGCTGCGAGGACCATGCCATAGCCGTAGGTGGCAGAAAGAACCATGGAAGTGACGAAGTCGAGCGTGGCATTCGTATAGAGATAGGTGTTGTCGCCAAGCAAGGCGCTGTTGACCGGCCCCAACATAGAGAAGGTGCCGATGCAATAGAGCAGGATGCCGGTCGATAATCCCTCGGACAGCTTAGGAGCGCTGTCGTCTGATGTCGTGCGCTTGCGATTGACCAAACGTTCGAAGCGTTCGGTCAGCTGCAAGCCTACACCGATTAACCCACCGATGGCCATCGAGAGGATGAACAGCACGGGATAATGACTCTGGGGCATGAAACGCACAAATGCGTTCAGTCCCAAGGCGACGGAACAAAGGCCGAGCGCCACAAACACCACTTGTTGATACTGCTGTTTGATGCCTCGCTTCAGTGTCGCCCCTATCAAACTGCCGAGGACGATGGTCGATGTGTTTACGATTGTGCCTAACATACTGCGTGACGGATTTTGCCTGCAAAATTACAAAATAAATGTCATTTACCAATCGACTTGGGACATTTTTACGATGAAAAGGCACTTTCCACAAACAGTTTGCGCTTTTCAGCAGCAAAAGGGACGCAAAAACAAAAGATTTTTCATATCTTTGCAACGTCTAAAGGATTTCCGCTTATGAAAACTATACGTATTGCCTTTATTGTAGGATTGCTGGCGATGATTTCGTTGTGCAAGGCACAATATGCAAGGTTATATACCACTCAGAACGGTCTTGAATCGAGTGCGCTCTATACCGCCCACATCGATTCGAAGGGACTTGCCTGGGTGGCAGGTGTAGCTACGCTTCAGGTGTTCGATGGTACGTCCTTCAGGAATGTGCTTGTGAACAAGAAGGAGCTTTCGACCGCTGTGTTCCTCAACGTGATGGAATATGAGGACGACAAATACTGGTTGGTGACGAGCAGAGGCTTGAAGCTGTTCGACCTCCGCACCAATCGCGTGGAAAATATCGACATTTCGGACGAGGAAACTGAACATGGCCTGCCGCTGCACCGCATGATACGCTATCCGAAGGAGGATTACGCGCTCATCACCACTTCCGGATTCGGAATGTTTGTGTTCGACATGGCAAAGAAGACGGTTGACAAGGAACTGACAGAAAAACTCACGTCAATCATTGGGACGATGATGTTCAGCCATGATGTCGCCATCACAAGCGACAATTGCCTTTGGGGAAGCTGCATGAATCAAAACCTATTCTGCGTGGACTTGAAGCAAATGAAGAAGTTGACGCTGGAAATCACTCCTGAAGCAAAGGAAATACTCGACAATCACAACGTGACCGACTTTTATGAAGAACCCCTGTCGCACGACATAATTATAGCCACAACGGCCGGCATGCTCATCTACGACTACGCAGAGAAAAAGGTCCGGATGCCGCGAGGTATGACACATCCGGAGTTCATGGTACTCTGCATCAACGGTACAAGAAACGGAAAGATTCTCCTTGGAACCGACAGCCACGGACTATGGGAATTGGACGAGCACGAAAGCATGGTGCCCTACCCCATTGCCGACCACAACATCGACATGACGTACGCGAAAGTCAGATCGATCGACGAAGACGAAGAGGGAAACCTAATCATCAGCATCTATCAAAAAGGAATATTGGTCATTTCGAACAGCCGCGACAATTTCTCCTACTTACCCGTATCGCCCACATCGGCACAGGCCAATGTAGCCTGCATAACAGCCATCACCGTTGACCACGAAGGGAATTATTGGATTGCAGCGGACGGATGTGGAGTCCTGAAGAGTCCAAATGCCGACTTGAGCGAAGCAAAACTGGTCAACGAAGGATTAGCATCACCGTTGGTACAAGACATCAAGGTGGATAAAGACGGAATCGTGTGGGTAGGACTGTTCGGAGGCGGAGTGCAATGCCTGCAAAACGGAAGGTTCGTCACTCCCGACTGGCTGCAACCGATGACTCAAATGTTGGTGATGTCGATGGCATACGACCACCACCAAAACCGAATGTACGTCAGCACAAATGGCGGAGGAGTGCAAATACTTGATTTGACAAAGCACGAAATCACACCGCTATCGAAATACGGCGACTTTAACGTCTGGACAATGACCGTCTATTGCGATGCAATGGGAATATTGTGGTGCGGAACGGTCAGCGAGTCGTTCTTCTTCAATCCAGCAACCCTCGTACTGAAAGCAATTGAATTCGAAGAAAAAGAAAACATGGCGGCGCAATGTTTCGCCTCTGACGGACGCAATGTGTACATCGGAACCAACGAGGGACTCTATAAATTCGACCAGATCAAAGGAAAAGCGGTACTCATACTGCCCGACCGCAACGTGATGTCAATAGAAATAACCGATGCCGACATCTGGATAGCAACATCGAACGAAATCGTACGCATCGACAAAAAGACGGAGATGTCGCACACCTACACATCGTTCGGCGGCTACTACCTAGGCGATTTCCACAGAGCCGCATCCTGCCAGACACCCTCACACATGATATATTACGGCGCAGACAACGGAGTGATAGGATTCAATGCCCTCAACCTCAAGCAACAAAGGCAGCTGAAAAACGCCCTCATTCTAACCAGCCTCAAAATAAACGGGTACGAACGCTACTATGAAGACGGAAGCGACGACAACGTATTGGACCAATCACTTTTGTATGCAACGAAGCTAGATGTCCCCTACGACCAAAACACATTGGCATTCCGATTCAGCGTGCCGAATTACTCTTCGCCTAACCGTATATTCTACAACTACAAACTGGAGGGATACGACAAAAACTGGCATGTCGTACCCGCCAACCACGAAGCATACTATTCGAGCCTGCCATCAGGCACCTACAAGCTGATTATTCGCGCATACTATGAGAACAACGAGAACACAATGGTCGAGAAAACCTTGACCGTCCACGTGGGCTACCCTTGGTATGCCACTTGGTGGGCGTGGCTGTGTTATCTGGCCATTGCCGGACTGATTGCGTACTATATATATAATACATATAAGGTGAGAGCCAAACAGCGCACACTCCTTTCTCAGGTTCGACATAACGAACAGATAAAGGAGGCAAAACTCAGGATGTTTGCCAGCATCGCACACGAAATGAAGTCACCACTGACGATGATTATGTCGCCGCTGCGACAACTCATGAGCGAAACCGGAGAAATAGAACCTCAGGAGAAAAAGCAGAAGAACAACGAAGAGCGGAAACAAAGCATGTATAAGGTGATGAACATGAACTGTGAGCGATTGTTGCGTATCGTAAAGCAAGTGACGGACATCCGAAAGATTGATAGCGGCCAATTCGAGCTGCACTTCTCGGAAGTCAATTTCGCAGCCTACTCCGACGAAATATTCAAGACCTTCTCAGGATATGCGGTATCAAAACGAATCTCGTTTGTGATTGAACACGCAAACAAAAACGTCAATATATGGCTTGACAAGGTTCACTTTGAGAAGATTCTGACCAACCTATTATCGAATGCCTTCAAGTTTACGCCAGAGGGAGGACGAGTCATCGTGAGGACGCGCAACATCATGAAAAACTCGAAAGACTGGTTTGAAATCCGAGTCTATAACAGCGGTTCGTCAATCGACCCAAAGGACCTGCCACATATCTTCGAACGCTTTTACCAAACGCAAAATCAGGAGCTCAACCCGGGAGGCTCAGGTATAGGACTGAATCTGGCAACAGAACTTGTGAACCTACATCACGGAACAATCTCAGCGGATAACGTTGACCCTGATGGAGTGGAATTCATCATGCAATTCCCCTTGGGACGCACACATCTAAGCAAGGACGAGTTGGAAACAAGAGATGATACAGAAAAGACAGAACCATCAATGGACGAAGTGACAGCCTTAGTAGAATCGGACACGTTTAACGCAGAAACAGATGAAGCCGAAGACGAATCGGGCGAAAAGAAAATACGAACGGTCCTGATAGTAGATGACGATACAAGCTTATGCGAATACGTGAGAGACATCTTAAAGGAACGTTACCATATCATGATGGCTTTTGACGGCAATAGCGCTTGGCAGCAAATCCTAACGCAACGCCCCGATGCCGTCGTAACCGATATACGCATGCCAATATGCGATGGAATTGAATTGTGTAAACGTATCAGAAGCAATCCGGACACCGACAACCTACCAATCATCATACTCACGAGCGAAAGTAGCGACAGAACAAGGATATACAGCCTGAATCTTGATGTCGACCACTTTATCAACAAACCCTTTAATCCGCTCATGTTGCAGGGAGCCGTGGCACACAGCATGCGCGTAAGGGAGCGAATGATGAGCCATTTGCGCAGAACAGAAGTGGGATTCGATTACAACGAAACGACCATCGACAGCCCAGATGACAAGATGTTCGGAAAAGTGATTCAAGCCATCAAAGCCCATATCGACGATTCGACGTTCGGAGTGAATGAACTAGCAAGTGAAGTCGGTGTAAGTCGTGTACACCTAAATCGAAAGATGAAGGAACGTTATGGAATGTCGCCGGTCAACTTCATAAGATCATATCGATTGAAACAATCAGCCTACCTGCTGGTAAACAATCAAGTCAGCATTTCCGACGTCGCATATCGCATGGGATTCTCATCACACCCATATTTCAGTAACGTCTTCCGCGAATACTTCGGTATGTCGCCCAAGGAATTCATCGCCTATTATGCAGATAATGCCAACGATGAAGTGTTACAAAAACTCTTAGAGTAATCGGAGCGAGATACGAGAGAAAGCTCAGCAAAGCAAGGAATAATCTGTCAGCAAAGCATGGGAGAATCTATCAGCAAGGCAAGGAAGAATCAATCAGGCAAGGAAGAATCAATCAGCAAGGCAAGAATGGAACCATCAAATCTTTTAGCTGTTTCCATTCCAACAGGAAGCCATCATGACCATAAAGCGATGATATCTCATGGTACTCCACATCAGGAATGTAGTGCGCCCATACTTCCATTTCCTTCGGAGGGAAAAGAAGGTCGGTGCTGATGCTGACCACCATCGTATGAGCCTTAATACTGCCAAGCGCCTTCTCCACTCCTCCACGGAACCGTCCCACATTATGGCTTTCTGCAGAACGTACAACACTATAATAGGAATAGGCATCGAAACGCTTCACGAGTTTTTCACCTTGATAATGCTCATACGAATCAACCCTTTCAGGAAAAATACTATCGACATCGCGTTCAGACTGTGTGAGCACAAAGCTATCATATGTGCGATAACTGATTAGTCCTTGAGCCCTTGCACATTTCAAACCTTCCTTACCTCCTTTGAGCGAACGTTCGGCAAGGAATGTCGGATCTGCTTCAAGTGCCATACGCTGAGCAGCAAGAGTAGCACCACACCAAGCATTCATTCGCGCACATGTAGCAATATATACAGCATTACGAATTACCTTAGGTTCCATGATGCTCCATTCCAATGCCTGGAACCCTCCGATACTTGCCCCAATCAAAAGATCAACCGTTGAGATTCCCAAATGTTTACGTACCAGTATCGTAGCATTAATGATATCACGAACGGTAATAGGAGGAAAGGACAACATATAAGGCTTACCTGTACGAGGGTTTACAGAAGACGGACCGCTCGAACCATAGCATGAGCCTAACATATTGACACAACACACAAAATACTTATTTGTATCGATTACATTCGATGCTCCGACCAAGTCTGGCCACCATTCTTCCGCATCCGAATTAGCAGTAAGCGCATGACATATCCAAACGACTTTCTTGTCGGGAGTGTAGTCACCCGATACATGATAAGTTATATCTATTCCTGACAACTCTCCTCCAGCTTCAAACTGAAAAGGAGATGTTACATGCAAGCTTTTTCGTAACATTATATATTATGTTCCTTCTTTTGAGCCTGCAAAGTTACAAAAAAAACGCTTAAGTATGTATATTATCATCGGTTTTTTATTGACAATCAATCGTTTTTTATTTTAAAAATAAGAAATTGGTAATTGATAATTGGGTATTATCCTGTTTTACTAAAGCGAATCGGACAAATTGCCATACAAATCCGTCAATTTGACACCCTTACCCATTCTTTTCCAATTGGCACTCATATTTGCATTTATAAGAGTGAAATCGAAAACTAATGTTTAACAATAAAAAAAGGAGAATAGATTATGAGACAGATTACAACTAACAATTATTGGCTACCAGAGATTTTCAACGACTTTATCGATAATACTTGGTTGCCAAAAACCAAATCAACAGCGCCTGCTATCAATGTAGCAGAAAGCCCCAAGGACTATTTTGTAGAAATAGCTGCTCCTGGCATGTCAAAAGAAGACTTCAACATCCAAATCAATGAAGACAACGATCTTGTCATCAAAATGGAAAAGAAGAACGAATCACAAGAAGACGAAAAGACTGCCAAAACGACTCGCTACTTGCGTCGAGAGTTCTCGTATAGCAAATATCTGCAAACCTTGATTCTGCCCGACGATGTAGACAAGAAAAAGATCTCTGCAAAAGTTGAGAATGGTATATTGACTATTACCCTTCCAAAACTCGAAGCAACTGAGGAACCCAAAGTATCGCAGCAGATTATTGTTAGCTAAACAAACACAATTGGGAACATTTACAGCACAAGCCGAAATGAACTTACGGCTTGTGCTGTTTGCTATTATTGTTTATACCCCCTTATAGTTTGTTTTTAGATTCTTGGGATTGTTCTGAAGTCTGCTCTTGTGATTCTGCCCTTGCTGGCAACCATATACCGAATCGGCTACCTTTACCGAGAATACTACCTACGCTGATATGTCCCTTCATGGCTTCAGTCAGACTTCGACAGATGTTGAGTCCTACACCAACTCCTTCTGTCGTCTCATCGCCCTTCCAGAAGAGGTTAAACAACCTGTCTTTGGAATCTTCAGGAATTCCAATTCCTGTATCTTCAACGAAAAATTCACACTCGTGTGTATCCAATTGATAGCGCCATCCCATCTTTATAGAGCCTTCATGCGTGAACTTAATAGCATTAAGCAATAACTGCATCATCACATTACGAAGTCTATCAAAATCGGCTTGCGCATACACATTCGGACGTCCTTCAACAAGGACACACTTAAGATGCGACGGAACTCTTGGCAACATCTCGTTATAGAAACTCGTCATGAACTCTCCTGCGTTTTTCTCTATTATCATATATCGGAGTCGTCCGGATTCAATTTTCGAGAATAACAGGATATCGCCCAAACCTTGAGACAGAGCATCACTACTCTCTCGTATTTCGGAAACAAGCTTCTCACGCTCGGTCTTTGTCAGTTCATCGTTGACGAGTTTATCACATGAGCCACACATCACATCCAGCGGTTTCTTTACTTCCTTGCTGAGGTTGTTAAAGAACATTTCCTTACGACTTGCCTCTTTGCTGGTTCTGGTAACGCTATCAAGGCGCTCCTTCAACTTGATTGCTTCTTGCTTATTGATAATCAATCCAATGACACCAGAAGGAGTAACATCATAGCGAAATTCCCACCATTGATAATTTTCATCGTTCTTTGGTGCACAATATACCAAGAAACTATAACATCCTTGTGTTTTAAGGCTATTGCGCACTTCTATGATTTCTTTATGACTCTTAGGATGAGCAAGTGAAATGTATTTTTCAACATCTTCCTCCGACTCAATAGGCATATTCTCTATACTGTTCAAGCACAATCGGCTAATGTTTCGAGAACGGCCAATCATAGTCAGTTTCTCTTCTTGCAAACGTTTACGTATTTTTGACACGATGAGCCATAAAACGAATAAGATGAGCAATGAGAACAAAACACCTGCAATAATCATAATCAAATACAGAGTCGGATGTTCAATTTCAAAAGGCACATTTACGATATGGAATTTTTCCTTATAATCATCATAATCCATCCCCAATTTCTGCATCGCATCATAGTCCATCCAGAAATATTTTTTATGCGCCTGCCCGCTAATGCTTGCAGGATTTGCCCCATTGAAAATACGTGCCGCAGCAAATCCACAATCATGCGCAATAGTGCTGTAGTTCGCAAAGTAACCAGCAAGATAACTACCCATGCCATCTGCAAAATCGGATGTGATTGCTGTGTACTGAGGACGGTTTGACTTATTTGCAATCGCGTCACAATAAAGGTCTTTCTTTACAATAAGAGTAGGATACCTACTTGACTGTTTAAGGAATGTACGGGTCTTCTCCCTACGTTTCAAAACACTATCACTTGGATTCTTTATGTCATACAACCCATAATCCATTCTCAGTGTGGAGATAACAATACTATCTTTATATCTCTCAGATAGTTTCTGGTCATTGATGACGCCCAACTCCACATCAAAATTCTTGACAAATGGCGGACGGCTGATAACAGCATTCAACTCACGGCGAATCAATTCGTCATAGACATAGTTATCAAGTTCGATTTGCAAATGGTTGCTTTTCGATAACTCACATGCAAGTTTGATATTTTCGTAGTAGTCTATTTTGTTCGTCCACATACATACGTTGGTGGTACCTTCCAGATGCATCAATTCCGGGTAATAAATAGAACCAAGAACAATCGGGGTTCTCTTCACATTCAAAACCTTATCAGAAGTATCAGCGAGAAGTATGTGTGAAGATCGGTCGTCATCTGTGATAATGACATTAGGTATCCATTCAATCTTATTCAGCGAATCGTTCATTTGGTGTAATGACGTAAAGGCTGCATCTGGAGCGTATTCAAGATCCATATATAACACCTTACAATCCGTAACATAGCCACTGAGTTCAATTGTCTCCCGAACTTCCTTGATAAAATCGGCATACTGACTATGCTGACTGTCATAGCTCAAGACAATAAGGACATTCTTATGCTGAATAGCCTCACTCGTACATGCCAAAACTCCTCCCAACAACAACACAGAGAGGATGATGGCCATCATATTTATCACCTTTCTTCTCATTCGTTACAATTGCATTTTTGCATGCTCTTCCAGTTGTTCAACAATATTGGCATCTACTTTCTTCAACGTAAACCAGAACGTACTTCCAACACCCTCTTTGCTTTCTGCTCCGATTTCTCCGTCTTCCTTTTCAATAATAGTCTTGGCAATTGCGAGTCCTTGTCCTGACCCCTTCTCATAATCAAACACTTTGAAGTGTTGGTCGAAGACACGCTGAAGGTTCTCTTCACTGAGTCCTATTCCAGTATCCTTGCAATAGAATTTTACCAAATCCTTGCCATCCAATACCGTATATCCGATTTCAATATGTCCTGTAACTGTATACTTTATTGCGTTATTGATAAAGGCATTGATAACGGTACGCGTGAAAGCTGGTGCCATCATCACTAAAGCATCTTCAGCATCACACATCAAACGTAATTGAAGGTTTGACGGCATAATCAGTTCGTTCGCTTGATAGATGGCTGTCATAAAATCACGAGCCGATGTAGCAAGTGGATTTAAATTCACCGTCCCTATTCCAAGACGAGACTCTTGCAAAGTATTCTCAATCACCTGAATAATCTCATGGGCATTTTCCTTCAGTTGTTGATTAAAGTCTTGCAATTCTTCTTTACTAAATTGCATATCATCGGCAGAAATCAGCTGTGAAAAGCCCAGCACGCCATTTAATGGATTGCGGATATTCTGGCTCATATTGCTTAGGAACGACTGACGCAAAGCACTCTCATTGGCGATGGTGTTCAGGCGATCAATATTTCTTTCTTCTGCCACTTCTTCGTCACAGATGACTGCCGTTCCCATCAAATTACGCTTACGGCTTGACTCATGAGTGGAATTAAAGCGAAATTCTATCCAATGGGCCTCCTCTGGAGTCAACTGCAGATGAATCCTCACTTTGTTTGAGCCGGTCGCATCACCATATTCTGTTATCAGTTTCCAAGAATAAATACTTTCTTTCATTACTAACTTCCCAAAATCTTCAAGAGGCATCTCTTGAGGAAGTCCGTATTTATCTGAAAAGCCCTTCTGCAAGCGGATGTAGCCACTATCAATGAACCAATAGATAAGGTTTTGAGAATGAATCAACATCAGACGGCGGATCTTCTCACGCCGCATAATCGTTGTCATTATTCGTTCATTACTCGATTTATAGTTAAGTGCGTAATATCCCAAGAAGACAAGAAGTCCTACAACCAAAGATGCCAGAATAAAGACATAGAGCCAAAAGAGGAAAGGATGACGCACCTTAAAGGGCGCATTGACGATTGTAAAACTATCCTTATAGTCATCATAATCCAATGGTGAAAATGTCCATTTGCTCATTGCATTATAATCCATGTAATAGTCTGACTGATGAATCATAACAGGAAGGCTCTGAGGACTAGCTCCTTGCAGAATTTTAGCTGCATAACCAACAACATCATCCAATTGGGTTTCCATCGAAGAGAAGTAGCCGCATAGCAGTCGAACTTCTTCGGGATTATTGAATTTTGCGCGTATAGCTGTAAATTGAGGCTGTTCTGAATGGCGCAGGAAACTATTACTGAAGATATCATTTTTAACCTGTAACAACCAATTACCTTTCAAGGTACGCAACAATCCTCTCAACAACGCATTATCCTTACCAAAAGTCATAAGCGACGAATCATTCTCATCATAGTATGTATTGGTTTCCGGCTCTGCTGAAGATATAAAACTAACCACAATTTTATCTGGATATTCTTTTGCTAACGACTGAGCGTCCAAACTTCGTACATGGAAATCAGAGTTGTCAACAAATCGGCTATCCTGTATTTGGCGTTTCAAATCACGCTGTAACATCGTATCGTTCTCAAAATGGTCTAGCTCAATCAAGACATTACTACTACCTGTAATTTTATTTACAACTTCCAAATTGCGTTTAAGGTCTATCTGGTCAATAAACCCTGTGATATTCTGGTAGCGCGACAACACATCACGATTCACAAAATTAACACCACCAAACACAATTGGTCTGTCCTTGATGAGTGAACTCTTAAGAGACTCAGCCTCCGAAGAGATATTACTGATATCATGGATGAACATGTTCAACATTTCTTCACCATCCACAATAATCAAGTCTGGATTGAATCTCTTGATATTTACTAAATCAACCAAGCCATTCTCTACAACATTTTGCCTAGGAGTATGAATTAGATCGGCATAATAATGTTGGATTTCAGCATCAATCCCCTCATCTTTGAAACGCTCTGCCATATACTGCTGATAGGGAGCGCCGTCCTCTCCGATACTGTCATTCGAATGAATCACAAGAACACGATAATCATGAGCGCCCTCGTCTGAGTCCTTCCCACACCCCATTACAAGAAGTGTTGTGACAATAATTAATGATATGTACTTTATCAATTTCATGCTGATTCCATCACTTTAAGGATAATAACAAAACGGCTTCCGACTCCGTATTCGCTCACAACCGACAACTTTCCTCCCATCGCTTCGACATAAGTCTTTGAGAGAGCCAATCCAATACCAACACCTGGAATAAAAGTATCTTTCTTCCAGAACATATCATAAATGAGTGGAAGATCTTCTTCATGGATTCCCACACCGGTATCTTCAACAAACAGCTCTACGTTAGCATTTTCTAGATTATACTCCCACCCTACAGAGACACTACCTTTCTTCGTAAATTTCAAGGCATTATCGACCAATTGGATAAAAGTGGCCTTCAGTTTTCCTCTATCGGCTTTAACATATACGTCACTACGGCCACTTGCCAAATAGAACGTGAGATCCTGTTTCTCAAATCGAGACTTGTTCTCGGTATATATCTCTTCAATCAAAGCTGCAACATCGACCGATTCTTTCTCATAAACCACCTCTTTTGAAACTGCACGTGAGTAGCCATCCATGTCCTCCACAATCTTTTCAAGCAACTCATTATTCGATTCTATGCCTTGTACAATCTGTTCTTTTTCTGTTTCACTCATCTCATTTCCCATCATCCTAAACACATCACAGAAACCAACTATAGAATTAAGAGGTGTACGTATTTCGTGGGCCATCGTCCACAAGAATCCTTCGGTCCGTTTGGTTTCGTCTGCAATCTTCTTAATCTGCTGCATTTCGTTAGCATAGTTCACATCGTCATTCACATTAAGCAGATAGCCTTCGATATTTAATCCCACAGAATTTTGGTAATTAACTTGATATCGCAAATTCCACCAAGCCATATTCTTCTCTTCGTCCATCGCTGCCCTGATACGATACGAATGAGTATGCGTACCCGTTTCTGACAATGAGCGGACAATGTCCTCCTTGCATCGGTCCTGATCAGGTCCCATACTGTCCAACACACGTTCCATACCTTTTATATTAGAGATATAAAAGTTTCCTGAGGCATCGATTGCCAATTGGTTCATCTCCCTCTCCTCTGACAACATGGCCATTAAATTACGGATAGAATCCTTGCGGTTCTTCAGCCAAACCAAAGTGATCACTATGATAAGAAGGAGTATCCACAAGATGTTTCCGACGGTTACAAGACTAAAAAGCAAAGGGTCGGTCACATCCATAGGAGCATTATCGATGACAAACTCATCTTTGTAATCTCCATATTTCATGCCCAACTTTTCCATCGCAACATAATCCATGTAAGCATTCGGCACATGCAGGCTCTCCTTCGGCATTGTTTTTCCTTCAACAATGCCAACCGCTAATTTGGCCATATCTTTAGCCATCGAAGGATAACTGGTGAAGTAACCACAGAGATATGAGCCCTTGCCATCCTTGAACAACTCAGGACAAGTTGTGAATTGGGGACGATAAGTCTTCGATGCAATTGCTTCACACCATACATCTTTCTTGGGGACAAGTACAGGATGTTTCCAGGCATTATGATACATATTGTCAAGCATCTCTTGTCGATTTATTGATGTAGGAGCAATCAACGAATCGGTCTGAGAACGATCTGCTGACGAAGAATACACTCCTGTATTTTCTTCGTTCCACTCAGAGGAATAGAAATAGATTGACAACGAATCATTACAATGAATAACTGGGTCCAATCGGCCATGAACAAATCCTGCGCTGTCAATACGTACTAAATAAGGAGATGAGCTTACCTGATGACAGAACTGAGTATAAATCAACGAGTCCTCATGATAATTATCTAACTCAACTGTGACAACTCTGCTTCGTGTAAGTCGAGTGATGATATCAAGATTCCGATGTACATTTAACTTGTCATAAATGACATAGGAGTTCTTACGTCGGCTAGAGACTGGAACATTTTTAAAATGAATACCACCATACACAATTGGTACATCCTTACACCAAGCAAGTGCAGAATCATTTGCGGGCAGATGCAACTGCAACATTGTACGATCGCCTTCTGCCAGAATCACCTGTGGCGTCCAAAGTCGCTTCTGAAGTGAATCACGCATTTCCAACAAAACCTGATGGCAATCCAATTCCGCTTGATCTTCCAGATTCAGATAATAGTCCACAATGGAAGGTTCGTAACCTAAATCCCTTAATTCTTCAATGATGGCATCATCAAATTCATCATAGGTAATTAGATTCTCATCATACTGATGCATTACCAGCACTCGTAGAGGACGACTGGGTTTACAGCCATACAAAAGTCCGACGAGGCCCAGCAGCACCATCACTTTTTGCAATATGTATAATGTCTTCTTCAATTTTCCAACCTTTCAATTATTCAAAATTTCTATTCATCCTCAGATTCCTCTTCCGCATCAGACGTGGAAGTTTCAACAATCGGTTGAACCTCAGCAACTAATGCATCAATATTAGTAATCAACTCAGATGCACCATGATGAAGATCCCTATCATATGCATTCTGTTGCTCTTCTGTCAGTTGACCATTTGACGAGATAATGCTTCGGGCACTCTTCAAGACTGTCTGTAATGGTTCTTGCAATATATGTCTGAAATTCGTGAGGAATTTTTCTTTCAGTTCCACTTCTTTCGCATCCTTTACGGCATCCAACAATTGCTGTTTCTGGTTCATAACATCATCAGCGCTGGTAATCAGTCCGTTCAACTCCCAGCGGAAGCTCGCCTCTGTCGTTACATTATATATAAAATCATACCAATGCCAACCAGAGCCTGATTGGAACTCTATCATCAATCGGATTCGTCTGCGGCCTAAATCGGTACGGAAATTCTTCAATTTATACCATTCTTCCAAATAGTCAGGATGAACATGTTTCTCAAATTCCGCAATTTTCATTTTGCGTTTGATGCCATGTTTCTTAGCAAATTCGCTTGTAAACTGAAGTGTATGTTGCGATGCTTTCCAAACTGCCGAGTCAGCATCTGACAAGATATTACGGCGGAAATTCAAAGCACCCTGCATTTGATCAGACAATTTCTCACGATAGGCTTTCAAACGTTTGCTGACAATTCGAAGTATGTAAGAACCAACGACAAACAATGCAATCAAGAACAGAATGACACCTGCAATCAAATATCTACGGTTTTTAAAGAAGAATGGTGTGTTAACAATATTATACTCTTCACCCCATCCTTCCACAACGATTTCCTTCAGTCCTGAAAACATGTCCAAATGGCGGTGTTCCTTTTGATTGAATTTACCAATCGCATTATGGTCAATCAAATACTGCTTTGAATGCAAAGAAACAGGCATGACATCAGGTTGCTGACCATCATCCAATATTGCTGAAGCATATTGGATTTGCTCAAATACCTGAGTATGTATATCGGTGAAATAACCGCCAATAATACGAGGATCATTTGGGTTACTAAACTGCTCACGAATACATGTAAACATCGGCCTTCCGCCACGCGTCTGCAATGTATTGCTATATACATCATACTTGACCTGCAAGAATGTATAGTCCTGTGCATTTTTCATCAGGTCTTTCATGATCCTGATGCTCTTTTCCTTCTTGGATGAATCGACAAACAGCAAAGGATTCTGGCACGAAACCATCATCACACATGTCTTGTTTTGTATAGCCTCCTGATATTCAGGAGAGCCCAGTTCCAAATGGAAGTCGCTGTTGTCAATAAACATCGGATTCTCTTCCAACTGCTCAACAATCAAGTCACGCAGGAAACGGTCGTGCTCATTGTTGTCCAATTCAATGATGATTGTGTGTTCGTCGGTCAGATTCGTAATCATCTCACAAGCCTTTTCGACATCTATCCCGTCAACAAATCCCGTAAGATTCATATAATCTTGTAGCACAGACACATCAAGTTTATTGACACCAGCAAATACAACTGGCAACGATCTGAACACATCATCATGCTTTCCCCTTAACATCCATTCCAGCGCAGGGTCATCATTAATCAGTATAAGTTCAGGATTCCAAACCTTCAATGAGTCAGCATACGAAGCCCAAAAGTCCTTATCGATGTCATCTGGAGTATGACGGAGCATATCCAAATAAATATGGTGGACGTCCGCATACATGTTATAGTACAAAAGCGCCTCATCCAAAGCCTCAGAAAACTCTTCTCCATCCTCTCCGTCATCTGACCATGAGTGAAATACCACAATGCTGTGCATGATACCCACATACTTTCTGTCGTTTTCACATCCTCCGAGGACAACAGCCATCAGCACGACCGCCACAATATTCAACCATCTATTTATTCGTAATACTCTCATCATAAATTACAGATTCACATGCAAAAATAGTAAAAATATGTGATTCTACAACACTTTTTTACAAAAAAGAATTAGTTTTTGTTTGTTATACTATAGAAAAACACTATTTTTGCATCGGCGTTTATGAGAAACGCACGTATCATTAACCCTTAAAACAAAAGCATTATGAAGAAAATTAGTGAGATTTCAGCCGATGTTGAAGCTAAAGATGCAAATGCGCTACAAAGTTCTATCGAAGCATTCAAAGCACGTATCCAAGCTCTGATTAATGCAGGCAACGGTGCTGTAGCACAAAAGTATTTACAGTCTCTTCAAGATTTTCTGGAGACCAATAAAGAACAGGTTGCAACCATCAGTTCTACTGTTGCAGAGTCTGCTGAAACATCAATTGCCGACCTCGTTCAGAAGGTTGCAACACTTCCTGTTGATGTAGCAGAGAACGCAACACAAGCTGCAGAAGGTGTAGTCAACGCTGTTACAGACAAGGCAAACGAAACTGTTGACGCAGCTAAGTCTGCTGCTGAAGCCGCTAAGCAAGACGCTGAGAATAAAGCTAACGAGGCCATTGAGACACAGAAGCAGAAAGCCAATGAAGCCATTGATGCTCAGAAGCAAAAGGCTAACGATGCTGTCAACAAGGCTGCAGAAGATGTCAAGAAATCTCTCGGACTTTAATTGTCTTACACAACAAGCAAATAAGGGGAAAGCCATTCAGCTTCCCCTTTTTTATTTATATAAGATGTATATCACATCTTCCCAATTATCAAAGTCAGCTGGTAGCTGCGCATCCAGTTGTTCAATAAGTTGACCATTACCTCCAACCCACTTGATAAAGGTCCACCCTTGTCAGCGGTACTCTATGTACATGTGGGGAAAATACTGGGTTTGTGGTCGATTGTTTCATGTAAGTTTTAGTTATTTTCGACCGACAAACCTCGTGCAAGTTGAGTGCAGAGCCAAGCTCGATTGAACTATGCCGAGACGCAGCCGAGGTTGCAGCCTTTCTGGTTGCAAAGTTACCACATTTCCACGAAACTACCAAACAAAATGTGATTTTTTTCATTGTTTGAAATGGGTGATTTTGGGTGAAAAGCCAACTTTTTCAGGGGAAAAGTGGCCAAAAACAAGGGTTTATGACATCATCCATTCAATCTTTTTTTTGACGGAGCACCCTCCACAATACCTTGTAGGGCACTTTTGCTTTTAAAAAAGTAAAATGTAAAAAAAGTAAAACGTAAAAATGAGTTTGGGAGGAAAACAGTGAATTTTATATATAATATATAATTATATATTATATATAAAATTTTGACGATTAGTCGGGTATCTGATTTTACGTTTTACTTTTTTTACATTTTACACGTCAAGAAGTGGCAAAAACAAGACTGTCTATTGAAAAAACATCACCTTTCCAATTTGCTAAGTGTAGATAGCAAAAATAAGAGCAAAACAGGCAAGTGAGTCTGCATTTGCACACTCCTCGAGGCTACACTTGCACAATCCCGGGCAGCGCACGTGCACCCTCCCGAGTCTGCAAAAACGAGGCAAAAGCCAAAGCGCTGTAAGTGCGACATATTATAAGGTATTCCGCCCCTACAGGGCGATGGGTGGGGTGATTAAAACGAAATAGGGCTTCCGCCCTATCCTACGACATTTCGCCCCTTCAGGGCTGTCTAAAATCATCAAATAAATCAATGGTCAATCGTCAAATCGTCAAATCGTAAATAGACTGGCTCCTCCTCCACAAAACAAGCGTTCTTTGACATACTGGCACAACACACACTAGGAGGTTAACGAACCCCATAGGGTGACAGAATAATGGATAGGGTGGAAACCCTATCTGAAAGACATATTATAAGGTATTTCGCCCCTCCCTCTATGGAGGGGAGTAGTCACTATAAAGCTCCCCCTCTAAGATAGTGGGGGTAAAAAAGGATCATAGGGTGAGATTGTGTTGTCATGTAAAACAAGGCTCCTTGCCACTATATGCTGCATTATTCAGAAGCAAAAACAATAAATTTAACTTTTTTTGCAACTTTTTTGCTTTTTTACTTGCAAATACACTTTTTTCTCATTAAATTTGCACCCACAGATGTAACTACAACAAAACAATATAAACATCCTTACTTAATAACAACTGTTTATGAAGACAACAAGACACCTCATTTCATGCTGCGCCACCATAGGGCTGGCATTGATGCTGACGGCTTGTGGCCCGTCTACTCCTCAGGAAAAAGTAGTTCAGAGTTTCAACGATGCAATCGAACGAGTTGATAACGCCAAGTCGCAGAATTCATTGAAAGCTGCGTCTCAGATTCTAATTGGCGATATCAACAAATCACTTAAAGGTCTTGATCCCGTTCAACAGAATCAGATCATGACCTCAAAAGAAGTGGTTCAAGTCGAGAAGGTATATAACAAAAAGCTAATGGAAAAGCGTAAAACTCTTCGCTAATTCCATTTTCTTTCTATTCTTCATCGTTCACTTTCACTAAGGCTGTGACGGTAAATGTGACTAGACAGAACGCCATCACGATGAGGAAGAAGGTCTGATAGCCAACATTTTCCGATATGAGTCCAGACACCATACCTGGCAGCATCACACCGCCCAGGTACTGACCTGCTGTACAAATGGCGAACACAGCCGTACTACGTTCACCTCGCGAGAAGTGAACAAGATAGAGCGTATAGGCAGCAAATCCAAGTCCGTATCCTAGTTGTTCGATGCAGACACAAGAACCAATTACCCATATATTGTCTGTGAAGACATAACTAAGATAAACATATACAATATCTGGAAGGGTAATACATAGAACCAATGGCCACAAACATTTTTTCAATCCCCATTTTGAGATGGCCCATCCACCAAGAATACCGCCTAGCAATAGACCTATAACGCCCAGTGTCCCATATATTACTCCAAAGTCCACTTTATCCATCTCAAGGCCGCCTTCTGCAATACTACGAGTAAGGAACAACGGAACTATCTTTGTAAGCAGTCCTTCTGGCAATCGGAATAAAAGAATAAACAGCAAAGCTGTGATAATATGAGGTTTATGACAGAAAACCTTAATGGTGTTCCAGAACTCTATCAATTGAGTTTTAATTTCAAACTTGTCATGAAGCGGCTGTTCCACTGGTGGGAGAGCAAAACTATGGAACAGGCCCAACAAAACCATAAATAGTGCCATCACAACAAAAACGATAGCCCATGCTATACTATTCTGATAAGAGTCCTTATCACCACCACTTGTCAAAGCAAGTGCTATTACAGCTTGAATGGTTACCATTCCCCCTTGACCTAGCATCATTCCTATGCGATAAAACGTATTACGTACTCCTACAAAGAGCTCTTGGTCGTGATTATCCAATCCGATGATATAGAACCCATCTGCCGACACATCATGGGTGGCGCTCGCAAAAGCAATTAACATAAAGAGTGCCAAAGAACACTGCAACCAATATGCTGTAGGGATGGTAAAGGCAACTAGTGCTAAAGCGATACCCATCACGAACTGCATTGTCAAAATCCACCAACGTTTGGTCTTGAAGTTGTCGATGAAAGGACTCCAAAGAGGCTTGATGACCCAAGGTAATCCCAGCCAACCAGTATAGACTGTTATCTGACCGTCACTCAACCCAAAATCCTTAAACATGATAACGGATAGCAGCATGACTGCTGAAAACGGGAGCGATTCTCCCAAATAAAGTGTTGGAACCCACGCCCAAGGTTTTACGAAAAAATGCTTCATCATATTTTTTATTTCAAATACTCTAATTATTCATTCAACAATGCACTAGCAAGATACGAACCTGGATAATAATGCTGCAATATCTGTTTGTAGTTATATCCTTGTTCGCCCATCACAGCAGCACCTATTTGACAAAGTCCTACTCCATGTCCCCACCCTGCTCCATGCAAAACAAAACGGTTGTAGTGCTTATCGACCACAAAGGCTGAGGAGAAAAGGTGAGAATGGGATAGCACCCGACGTATTTCAAGTTCTTTACCAATAACAAAACTCTTCTTTGTTCCTACAATCTGAAGTCTGTAGATACGTCCCGACTTTCCTCTTGCGAGCGGAATGAGGTCAAGCACCTCACCTAAATCTTCTTTCAGGTTGTGAGCAACAAGTTGAGTGAGTTCCTCTGCCGTATATTGTACCGCCCATCTATAGAAATCATCAGTTTCTTGATCGTAATTATTGAGTATCTGCGACAATATGCGCTTGCTCTGTGCGTTACAGAACGCGTCAGGTGAGGTCAGAATCCATTTCCGGGCATTATCTTCTGTAGTTAAATCTGGCAAAGAAGACTCGTCTGCTCCGTCATATACTGATTTTAGATAAGGTTTGTCAACATCTTCCCAGCAGGTTGCAAATTCCTCCGATACACCTCCGCAGCATTTTGAAAAGCGTGCATCACATATCTTGCCTTGATAATACAACACAATGCCTCTAGTGGCCTCGATAGCCTGCTTTACCTGTTCACTGGTTGCCTTCGTGATACCCTGATAGCGTTGGCAATGATCGTCTGCACACACATCGTATAGTGTATGATCCTCACGATCGTACCATCGCACCAACTCTGTATCGGTCTTCCGATACGAGAAGAACGCATCACGATCCTCTTGTTCTGCTTTCTTGCGTTTCTCTATCTGTGCCATTAGCCAACTACGTGAAATCACAGCATGAGCCTTCAAGAACTCAAGTGAGGCAGTTGCTTTCATTTCAGAAGAGATAACACTTTCCAAATAAGCTTCTACTGGTAGGATATTGAGTGCACATAGCTGACCTTCATCTACGATAAACTGAAGCAATCCCTTGAAAGTCTGAGTTTCTTTTCGTTCCCAATGGAAGTCCTTTCCGATGGTCACTTCGTAGAGTGAAAATGAGGCATCTTCTGTCTGAGGCTTGAAGGTCAGGCGCTGATAAACATTACCGTTCCAAAGAATACCGCCATCATCGTACTCCACATCTTGAGGACCGTCAACCATCTCTCCTTTGGCCGCAAAACTCCCATTCAAAGCCAGGCGTATCTTCTGGGCGTGTACTATACCGACTTTTACCTCAGGTTCCATCATACGCCACACTCTTTGATGATACTTTCGACCAATTCTGAATTGAGTCGGTTGAAATCCTCAGCTCGCGGAATAATCATCAGACCTGACATATCGAGTGCACCTGGACTTACCAACATTTTTTCTTCTCCCTCTGCTTCATAGCAAGACGGACGATGTTTCGTACGAGGAATGACAATCGATACCCATTCATCGTTCTCTTTCCATGTTAGGACGTTGATGCGTGGTTCAAGTTCTCCCGTGATAACAGGGAAACTATCATACACCTTACGGAATAGGATCATCATCTCGTCCATATTCTTGGCACGTAGCTCATAGTATTTTGTCAAACAAGCATTAGGCAACTGCTCCTTAGGTCCAGCCTGAAAATGCATGTGATCGGGAGCCGAAGCGCCACAGAAAGGACCATTATAGAATATGAACATACGGTCGAGACGATCAGCAAAGTCAAGCATATCGGAATAGTATGGTTCAATCTGCTGAGGACTATGCTTCCGTAAGACGATGGTGAAATGCTGTTTAAGAATCGGGAACGGATTGACGAGCAACTGAAAACGATCGTTCAAAGCGAGACCATGCTGCACAGACGGACGATTGATGTCGCAGAGGAAGCATGCACGATGGCGGATGGTATCCTTGTCAATCTTAGCTCCCGTCGAAACAATACGCCCAGGATTATGCTGCACGGTATAGGTCTTGCCTCCGAAGGCAAATGATTTGGTTTGTACATTCAAGTTGCGATAGCGCTCACCTACTTCGGGCCAATCAATCAGTTGGGCTTGGAAAAACGCATCGGCATCCTGCTGAGTTGCCCTACCCTTCCAATATTGGTTCAACTTCTGTCGAGTAGTGATTTCCAACGTACGCAACATATCCTTATAGTAATTGTTTTGATTCACCTTTTCAGGTGAAAGGGCGGCATCTGAGTTTCCTTCCCAGCGACGACAAAGATATACAACTTCGAATATCCTACCTATTTTATATTTACGCGAGAAGGCAAGCCCCAAAGCATAATCCTCACCATAACTGGTATTTGGCACACCTATCTGTCGCAGCAAAGGTGTATAGAATGCTCTTGGAGCACCCAATCCGTTGATACGCAACGCATTGTTACGTCCATTCTCATCTGTCCATTCCTTATGGTCTATCGTGCCTGGCGGAAGAGTTCGCAAGTTAAAGTCACACATTCGATACGAACCAATCACCATTGCACAGCGTTCGTTGTAGAACTTATCGACGATCATCTGCAGGGTCGACTCACGCGAATACAGGTCATCAGAATCCAACTGAATAGCAAAACGACCGCATCGTGGGTCCTGAATAGCCCTATTCCAGCATCCGCCTATTCCCAAGTCCTCACGATCGGGAACGATATGTATCACACGCGGGTCGTAGTTCGCCAAACGATTCACTATCTGTGTTGTTCCGTCTGTCGAATGGTTGTCTACCACGATGATGTTATAGTTGAAGGTTGTCTTTTGCGACATCGCTGACATGATAGCATCCTCCACCGTGCGTTCCCTGTTTTTCACTGGTATGATCACAGATGCTTCAACGGGGAAGGAACCTCCATCTAAAGCAAGGTCTGTCACATCCTCAGCAGAAATATAGGCATCTATCTGCTTCAAATGATCCGTACACACTTGCTCCATCTCTATCTGAACCTCACGATTTCGAGGGTCAACATAGTCGAACTGCTTATCACCGCTCTTTCTCAAATCCGTCTCGTCCTCCGTATAAAGATACTCGTTGATATAGAAAACAGGCTCCGTCTGGCGACTCACAAACAGCGTCAGTTCGTACATCCCAGCAGCCTTCCATTGCATATCGCGGTATTGATCAGCACAAGCCTTGAGCAACGATGTTTTCACGAATCGTAGCGAGCCAAAGTCGAAGTCGTTGCGAACACTACCTTTCTGATAAGGAATCACTTGTGCCTTTGTCAACACACCCTCCTTCATTGCATAGTGATCGCTGTACAACATACCAGCATCCACACTCTCGGCAATCGTCAACACGCGGTCAATCGCACCATACCCTACCTTAATCGGCAAGAACTTACCATACACAGCCACATAATCCGACTTAGCTACCAAGGCCATCTGACGCAAAGTAGCAGAACTCTCCAAGGTGTCAATAAACAACACGCTGCAACCTTCTATCTGAGGCAGGGTGGCATCATGAGCAAGTAAGAAAATGTGATTCACTTTGTCCGAAGCCTTAAACTGCTCAACATTCTGCTTCACAGTCTCGACATCGCTATATGGAATAAAACAATCAATCGTCTTCATCCGTTAAATGATTAAATCGTAATGCAAAGGTAATAATAATTTACCATTTAACAATTTGCTTTTTACTTTTTTCTTCTTTTTTTCATTTTTAAGCATCTAAACCATCAACAATTAAACTTTTTTTCTTATCTTTGCAACGGTTTTTTATTAATAGAAGTTTTTTTAGGTTTTTAGACCCGCCAGCAGTTACATGTTTTTTCAAGAGAAAAAAATGCACACTCAGGCACAAACTATTTTATTATGAACTTATATATTCGATATTTTGAACAAGATGCATTAGCAACCACAATGGACGAGGTTGTCGCATTTCTTGAAACCATCAAAGACCTGAAGCTGACAGGCGATGTAATCAACCGCGTCAACAGTTTCTACACGTCCAACAACCAGTATCCCTACCGACTCAAGGTAGGCTATTCCAACTACATTCTCTTCCTGAAGACAGAAGCAAATACACTTGCAGAATTCAAGGAAATGGAACGACTACGCAACGAACAGAAAGCATCCGGAACTTATGTTCCAGAAAAGAAGAAATCTGTGCTCGAACTCATGGCAGAGGAAAATCCAGGATGGTATGAAGGCATCCTCATATTCAAGCGAGTGGTACCCATCAAAGACACTAATAAGTTCCAATACATGGACACTCGTTTCCATGCGAAACTTAAGGCACAAAGCGCACTTGACTGCTACGAGCGCATCGTCAATCACCTGCGCAACCGTCAAGATGTTGACCCACGTAGCCAATACCCATCAGCCAAAAGTTCTAACTTCGAATACACCTTCCTAGGTGATAGTCCCAACTCTTGATCATTTATACTAGCAATCTACTGAAACAATATTAAAAAGGCGGCCAATTGGTCGCCTTTATTAATACAAATCAACTAACTAACCAAGAGAGAATTCAGACAGGTCAACTGAGGACCTGCGTTATCTATTAGATGACTTCCACCTTGGCGGCAAGTGACTTACACTTGTCACGCAACTCATCGAGTGGAGTTCCCAACTTATCGTAACATACTACGACACCCATACGACGATTCACATGTGCAACAGGTTTTCCAAAAATACGCAGGTAAGTTCGAGGGGCTGCACAGACGTCCTCTATACCCTTATAGTCAGGATGCTCTGTCTCGATTCCTGAAAGAATAACGGCACTTGCCCCACTCTTCTCCTGTGTGATCTCAGGAATAGGCAGGCCAAGAACGGCACGACAATGCAATTCAAACTCACTGAGGTTCTGGGTTCCTGCAAGCGTCACCATACCTGTATCATGTGGACGTGGTGAGAGTTCTGAGAAATAAACTCCATCTTGATTGCTGATGAAGAATTCAACACCCCAAATACCAGCACCTGTAAGTGCGCCTGTCACCTTTGCAGCCATCTCTTGAGCGGCTTTCAGATGCTCGGGTTTCATTGGCATAGGTTGGAAGCTCTCACGATAGTCGCCACTCTTCTGAACATGTCCGACTGGTGCACAGAACAGGGTTTGTCCATTCTTCTGAGTAACCGTCAGCAAGGTAATCTCGTAATCGAACTTGATGAACTGTTCTACAATCACTTCCTTGATGTCACCACGTGCACCCTTTGCTGCGAAGTCCCAAGCCTTCTGCAAGTCTGCAGGGCTGTCCACCTTGCTCTGACCGTGTCCTGAAGAAGACATCAACGGCTTCACGATGAATGGGTAGCCAATCTCGTTTGCAGCAGCCTCGAATTCCTCATAGGTCTTCGCATATTTATAGTTGGCTGTCTGGAGTCCGAGTTCGGTATGAGCCAACTCACGGATTGCCTTACGGTTCATCGTGAAATTGACGGCACGAGCTGATGGTACCACCTGAATGCCCATTTGTTCACATTCGTAGAGTTTTTCTGTACGGATGGCCTCAATCTCAGGAACGATGATGTCTGGCTTATGCTTCTTTACTGCTGCCATCAAGGCATCACCGTCGAGCATAGGAAATACTTCGCACTCATCAGCAACTTGCATAGCTGGTGCATGTTCGTATGCATCGCATGCTACAACGTACTGACCTTTTCTCTTGCAGGCGATTACAAACTCTTTACCAAGCTCGCCTGATCCCAAAAGCATGATCTTTTTCATTTTGGAGAATAATAGGTTTTTATGTTTAAAAAATCTTTAACTTTCTACTGATGCTGCTCTCTGAGCAAATCGTTGACGGTCTTTACCGGGTTGAAGGTCTCAAGCGGCACCTCAACGAATACTGTATTCCAGTCGCTCATAGCACCATTCCACAATCCTGGCAACTCAAGGGCTTTGAGTTCTTTACCATTCTTGCTCTTCGAAGAGATGAATCCTGTCTGCTGATCGACGTATTTGGTCAAATCGAAGTGATTGCCCTGATAGTCCTTCACAGCACATACAAGATCTACTGGATTGAAGTGAGTTCCACTCTTGAACATCTTGACATACTCTTCGTTATTGGTGTCGATTTGTGAACTTTCAAGAATCTGCAATGAGATGGTTCCATCTTGATTGTATGCGAGGAACGGGCCTCCACCTGGTTCGCCTACATTCTTCACCATTCCACAGACACGCATTGGGCGATTGAGTTTGCTACGCAGATATATAGCCATCTCTGTATCCTCAAGGTTCTTGAGGTTCGGATTTCGGCAGCACAATTCGTCACGCATGAAGCGAACCATCTTCTCTAAGTCCTCATGGGTATATTTACCCGTATCGAGCAGACGGATGTAATCGAAAGCGCGCTTTTGCAAAGACACGAGAACACCAGCTATGACTTTCTTAAAGCGCACCGTTGGGTCTTTCAAGCGGTCAGGTACCACATTATCTATATTCTTAATAAAGATAACATCTGCATCGATGTCGTTCAGGTTCTCAATCAGCGCTCCATGACCACCTGGACGGAACAGAATCGAACCATCTTCGTTACGGAACGGTTCATTATCAATCGTAGCAGCTACAGTATCTGTGCTTGATTTCTGCTCAGAGAAGCTGATGTTGTATGTCACACCAAACTTAGCTTCATACTCACCTTTCTTCGATGCAACCAGTGTTTCAAATAGCGGACGATGCTCTGGGCTTACGGTGAAATGCACATTCACCTTACCGTCCTTACCTGCTGCATAGAGTGCACCTTCGACCAGATGTTCCTCAAGAGGAGTACGAACGCTATCCTCGTACGAATGGAACTGCAATAGGCCCTTTGGCAGTTTTCCATAACTCAGTCCTTCCTCATTCAGCAGACATGCTACAACAGCTTTATAGTCGCCATCTGCTATCAGGTCTTCTACCGTCTTACCTTCATTGACAACACACGAATCGTTCAACGCATCATAGAATGCAAAGCATGATATATGTGCAAAGAAAATCTTCATGAAGTCATTATCGGGCACATCAGAATCTCCATCAAGGAACTCAAACAAGTTCTTAAACATACGCGAAGCAGCACCTGATGCAGGTACGAACTTCTGTACGGTATGACTACCTTTCAAGTATTCATCCCACGCATTGAGGTACTCTTGTTGCTGACTTTCGTCTGCAACCGTGATACCACTACCTGGAGCTGCGGCTCCTGCCAGTTTCAGAAACGGGAAACCAGTCTTGAATTGTCCGAGCTGTCTGTTGAACTGTTCCTCGGATATACCTTTCGACTGAAGGAACTCCTTATCTTTTTGTGTAAGCATATAGTAATTTTTTTTGGTTTGCAAGAATTCTTCGACAAAGTTAGTAATTTTTTGCTAGAGTCGTACTAAAAATTGCTAAAAAAGATGCAGATTCAATTATTATCATTAAATTTGCACTTAATTTGCAAAGGAGGGTAACCATGAATGCGCAAACAGAACAAATAATCGAGACCTTGCAAAAAGTTGAAAGTCTTACTGCCGAGATTATCAACAAAGACGAGCAAGCCAACATACGAAGACTGATTCTTGACAAAAGCAAGGAAATCCGTCAACAAACTGAGATTGAACGTGTATTTGGTCTCAATCCTGTGTTGTTTGACCTACAGA
Source organism: uncultured Bacteroidales bacterium (assembly GCA_902785075.1). Taxonomy (GTDB): domain Bacteria; phylum Bacteroidota; class Bacteroidia; order Bacteroidales; family Bacteroidaceae; genus Colivivens. Next base: position 42,063 of record CACZXN010000049.1, read on the forward strand.
CAACCCTTATTACTATAGAAGAAATAGGTGTCAGTCGGGCAATCATCATCAGCACCATGATTCACGAGTATGTACACATGGGGTTGATTTCGGAGAACGAAATCAACACAATGTTTGGTGAGGAAGTCTCGAAAATCATTCATGGATTGCTAAAAGTAAACGACCTCTATGCAAAAAGCACAAGTGTTGACACAGAAAACTATCGTGACCTGATGCTTTCGTTCGCAGAAGACATGAGGGTGATTTTCATTATCATTGCCGATCGTGTGAACCTGATGCGTCAAATCAAAGAGCTTGGCAGCGACGAAGCTCGTAGGAGAGTGGCCAAAGAAGCTAGTTTCCTTTATGCCCCACTCGCTCATAAACTGGGTCTTTACCTGATAAAGTCAGAACTCGAGGATTTATCGTTAAAATACTTGGAGACAGAGACTTTCTACATGATTAAGGAGAAACTCAACGCCACCAAGAAAGCACGCGATGAGTATATACAGAAGTTCATCACTCCTATCGAAGAAAAACTCACAGCTGCAAACCTGAAATTCCACATCAAGGGACGCACAAAGAGCATCCATTCCATCTGGCAAAAGATGCAGAAACAGAAATGCCAGTTTGAAGGCATCTACGACCTTTTCGCTATCCGTATCATCCTCGACTCTCAACCTGAGAAGGAAAAGCAAGATTGCTGGCAGGTGTACAGCATTGTGACAGACATGTATCGCCCCAACCCGAAACGTCTTCGCGATTGGCTCAGTGTGCCGAAAAGCAATGGATATGAGAGCCTGCACACCACTGTGATGGGTCCTGAAGGCAAATGGGTGGAGATACAAATCAGAACTGAGCGGATGGACGATATTGCCGAACACGGTTTGGCAGCCCATTGGAGGTACAAAGGTGTAAAGGATAGTGGTGCAAAGTTGGAAGATTTGCTGAAAGACATCCGTAATGCTTTGGAAACACAAGGGACGTCAGATGAGCAGATTGTCGACCAGTTCAAAGTCGACCTTTACAGCGATGAAGTCTTTGTCTTCACACCTAAAGGCGACCTCTTCAAACTTCCAAAGGGCGCTACCCTACTCGACTTTGCCTTCCAAATTCATACCAACATCGGCTCGCATTGTAGCGGAGGATTGGTGAACGGAAAGAATGTGCCTGTACGCACAAAACTCAAAACAGGCGATCAGGTAGAGATTCTGACCAACCCAAACCAATTGCCCAAACGCGATTGGCTCAACTACGCCATCACGTCGAAAGCACGTAGCAAGATACGCCAGAGCATCAACGAGCAGGAATTGAAGACTGCCACATACGCAAAAGAAACGCTCGAGCGCAAGTTCAAGAACCGAAAACTCGAAATTGTTGAGCCGACTCTGATGAAAACCATCAAGCGATTGGGATTCAAGCATGTGATGGAGTTCTACAAAGCTTTGACTGAAGAGGTGCTGGGTGTGGATCGTGTGATTGACGCCTATATTGAGGAACAGAAACGCGAGAACAACGAACTTCCACTTGCGGAAACCATCAGCGCATCAACTTTCAAACTCGATGAAGGAAACCCTGAGCTGACAGGCAAATCAGGGAAGGATGTACTCCTTATTGGTAATCATATAAAAGGAGTGGAATATAACCTGGCAAAATGCTGTAACCCTATTTATGGAGACGATATCATAGGATTCGTAACCATCAGTCGAGGCATCACAATCCATCGGAAAAACTGCCCAAACTGCCGCAGATTGCTCGAGCAAATGTCGTATAGAGCCATCGAAGTGAACTGGGCAGAACAAAGTAGCGGAATGTTTGCAATTACCCTGCACATCATCGGAAATGACGACGTGGGTATTGTCAGCTACATCACCAGCATCATCGCAAAAGAGAAGAACATTCTGCTTCGCAGCATCGACATCAAGTCGTCTGAAGACGGACTCTTCGCAGGCAACCTCACCATCATGATCGACGACAACAAACGCCTCAACCAACTCATAAAAAAGATACAAGGAGTAAAGGGTGTGAAAAATGTAACAAGATGAGAGGTGAAGGGTTAGAGGTTAAGGGTTAAGGGTTAAGGGTTAGAGGTTAAAGGTTAAAGGTTAAAGGTTAGAGGTTAAAGGTTAAGGGTTATTGATTGATATGAAGATAAATTTGATATTGGTTGGAAAAACCAACAGCAACACCTTTCAGGGCATCATCGATGACTATAGCGAGCGGATAAAACACTATACTCCGTTCGAAGTGACTGTCATACCCGAACTGAAAAACACCAAATCGCTATCACAAGAGCAGCAGAAAAAGATGGAAGGCGATCTTATCCTGAAGCTGCTGCAAGACAGCGACTATGTTGTCCTGCTCGATGAACACGGGAAGGAACTCAGAAGCATTGAGTTTGCGACTTGGATGAGCAAAAAGCAGCAATCAGTAAGCCGACGACTCGTTTTCATCATCGGAGGGCCATACGGATTCTCCCCAGACATCTACGGAAGAGCAAACGAAAAACTCTCGCTTTCGAAAATGACCTTCTCGCACCAGATGGTACGCATGATTTTCGTTGAGCAACTCTATCGAGCATTCACCATCATCAAAGGAGAACAATATCATCACGAATGATAATTATAATTGGCAGCCGCTAGGGTGCGAGTAAAAACCATTAATCATTAATCTTTGAAATAATTGTTTCACCATTTAACTTAAATATTCACAAAGACATTTAGTCTTATCAATATTATTCACTACTTTTCGGCATCAAAATTCAAGCGAGTTTTTTTGCAGCCCCTAGGGGTAACAAAAATTCCCCTTAAGGGAAACAAAAAAGGGCAGACCCACCCCCTTGCCCCTCCCTTCTCTCTCCCCTTGGGGGGAGTGCGAAGGGGGAGAAATCCGTTCTTGTCCCCCCTCAGTCCCCCAACGGGGGAAGACGGGGGGGGTAGTCACCTGTCGTCCGGAAGGCAGTAAGAATCGAAAACCGAAAAACAAGGTACGAAAATCGGAAGTTAAATGGGGAAATAGTAAATTGTCAAATAGTAAATAGAATTACTCCCTCCTCCACCACAAGCGGTACCGTCAACCATAGTGCAAACACCTATTACGAAGTGAAGAATCGGTATTCAACTGAAAAATAATAACTCCTTTCTCATTTTTTTATCATTCCGAACACTTATTTCCCAACTTTTTCGTACCTTTGCACCCGAAAAACAAGGAGAGATGCTCGAGTGGCTGAAGAGGCACGCCTGGAAAGCGTGTATACGTCAAAAGCGTATCCGGGGTTCGAATCCCCGTCTCTCCGCAAGGAATTAGGACGGGGATCGGCTGACAAAGTCAATCCCCGTCTCTCCGCTAGGATTTTGAATGAAGATTCAGTTCGTTTCTCGTAAAATGAGCGTTTTATTCAAAAAAATGTATCAAAATTGCAAAAAAAGAGAAAAAAAGTTTGGTCACCTTATTTATTATTACTACTTTTGCAGTGTAAAAACAAGTGCTGAATCCACCTGTTTAGAGTTAACAAAATTAATAATCAACCAATTACATTTCTTATCATGAAGAAAACAATTACTACACTTATCACGATGGCAGCAATGTTGTTTGCTGTCAGTGCTAATGCGCAGAAAGAATTCGTTTACGAATTCACCTCTATCTGTGGCGAATCGTACGAATCGTACACTCAGACATTAGACGAGGAGGCTATCGCTGCTGAAATCGGATGCCCTTTGGCTGATGCATCTGCGTTTGCTGTTCAATCAGACGGCTCTCTTGACCCTAACTACAAGTTGGGTGAAACAGACGGTTGGCGTAATGCCAACGGTGACTGGGAAAGTTGGGGAAGCGATGCACGCATCTGTGTAAAGGCGGACTTTGCCCCAGTAGCAGATGAAGAAGGAAACAAGGACCCACACATCTACTACATCGGTGGCATGAGTGGCCAGACAGGTACGCCTGCTACATACAAGGCAACCTATCGCATTGAGAACCCAAACGATAACACAAAGTTTTGTTATGTTATCGTTAAACTTACTTACGAGGAGCTTCCTAAGTATCGTCTGGATGAGTTGACCATCGTGAAGTCATTTGAAATTGCTGCAGAGGAATATCCTCGTTCCAACACCGCATCAGAAACTTTCGGTATCAAAGTCGGCGACCTCGCATCGCTCATTGGCTATGATGCAGAAAAATTCAATAGTGTTTGGTTTAAGTATTTATTATATGTAGGTCAGCTGAATGAGGACGAAGTGAAGAGTGACGAGCTGACAAACCTTAACTATTCTTCAACAGCTTGGATGAATGCTTTGTTTGATGAGAACACTGGTGATGAAACCGAAGAGTGTGTTCAGGGAGTTCAAGGCGATGCGTCTAAGTTCAATGTACACTTCTCATCAACTGGCTACGATGGAGACTCACTGAAAGTACAAATTGGTCAAAGTGGAAAACTGAAGGCTGGTGCTAACAACTTTGTAAAGGTTTACCTTGTAGGAGCAGATAAGAAGGCTATCGAATTTACCCTGAGACTCAAGATTATTCCTAAGGAAATCGAAGACCTCCCATGGGACAAGAAGACCTGTGTGGGTAGCGAAACCGTTTCATTGATACGTGATATCGATGCAGGTTATACCACAACCGCTTATACTATCAAGATAGACTCAATCGTTGGCTTGTTCAAGGATGGAACTGTAGCAGCTGACTTGCAATTCACAGCTCTCGACGAAAGTGGAAATCCAACGACTGCTTACACAACAGGCGAAGGTCAGAGTGGCGCTGCTGCTGGTGGTTATTGGATGGATATGGAGAGTCATCCTATCGGTTGGAACACTTCAGTGAAGAGTTACTTTGTAAACAACTTCAATACAAGAATTGAAATCGGTCACATGCCAAATATATTTGAAGGTGGAGAAAAGACTACGGGTTCACTCTTCTATGTACTCGACAACGAATACTACGAATTGAAGATGGACATCCAGATTGGTGAAAAGGAAGACACAACGAAGGTGATTACCAAACCTGAAGAGTGTGAAATCGTAGCAACCAAGTACTACACCTATCGCATCGTTCCTCACGGAACAGATTATCAGAACTACGGTTCGAATGCAGCGAACGAGACTGATTACCACTTGATGGATAGGCCAATCGATGCAGACATTAGCTTCATTGAAGCTCAGCTTGGTACAGCAAGTCCTACATTCTATGGCGAAGTAATCGACTCAGTAGGTAACGCAACATATTCAAAGAACTATTCTTGCGATCCAAAACCAGGCTTCTGGATGGAACCTGCAGCAAAGGTTGAGAACAAGTCATCTGTAAGCACTTGGAAAGGTGGCGATACATACGGAATCTGCTACGCAAACGGTGTATTCCAGTTCTTCCAGTACCCAGGTTCACAGTCAGTTGGTGCTAAGTACACTGACAACTTCTACCTTGTAAATCAAGATGCAGGCAAGCAAATCAAGTTTGTCATCACAGTTGTCTATGTAGAAGATATCCTTCCTGAAGCAGAGACAATTGCAACTTACAACCTGACACTCCCAGCTCGTGACGAGTCAGACACAGAGAATGGAACATATACTCCATACGACTTGACTCCAATGTACGAAGCATTTGGCTGTTCAGAAAGTGAGTTTGCTGAAAACGGTACTTGGATGGCAATTGACCAAGACGGTATTCTCAGTAACCAGTATGACGAACTGGAAGGCTTCGCATTCGATAAGGATGCCAAGATTACAACTGACGATGCAACTCTCGTAGCTTTAGTAGGTTACGCAGTTGACGAAAACGGATTCTTCAGCTGGATTATCGATGATGAAAATCTTAACAAGACCTTCACATTCACAATCTACGCTTATTACGACAACAAACGTTGCCAGTTCAACATCACTATCGGTGAAGCTGCAGCAATCAACTTTGTTGAAATGAACCAGACGAATGACAATAAGATGTACGACCTTACTGGCCGTTTGGTAAAGAACGCAACGAAAGGTGTTTACATCATGAATGGTAAAAAGTTCATCGTAAAGTAAATCCTAACGTATAATATAATAATAAATAAGGTGTGTCTTGCATAAAGATGCACCTTTTTGTTTTGTACTTTCACGATTTATTTGTATCTTTGCAGCGAAAATAGACAAAAAAGAAGAATATATGAAACGTAACTTTACTATTTTATTCGCCATGTTGCTCTCCTTGATAGCAAACGTGGCAAACGCAGAGAACCCAAAACGTTCGGAATTGACCATCGTTGACAAAGTAGAAGTAAAACTCACTGCCCAGGAAGCAAGACACATCAACGCTTCTCAACGAGTAACTGTTGACCTGACAGATGCCCTATCGAAATTGAGCAGCGGAGGATTGGGAATGACACTCCACAAGTTCTTTATTGCTCAATATGACTCAGTGACTGAAGGAAAGCTTGACGAACTGACAGCCGAATACAACTATCGTGAAGGCTGGTGGCTCGCAGAATTGTTTGATGAAACAACAGGAGAACTGTCTGGTGAATGTATCGCTGATACCATCAATGATCCAATGATGTACATACGCGACATCGAACTGGACGAAAAGCTACTCTCGCTGACAGTCGGACAAGTAGCTAGTGCTATGTATCCAGGTGACACATACTTTGCGCTGCTTTATTATATCAACGGAGGAAACGCAATCGAAATTAAGATATCACTCACTATCACAGCATCAGAGACACCCAAACTTGCAGATTTGACAAAGGTAGGAGAAAGCAATGCAGACGTGTCGATTTTCTATAACTCTGTGTATAATTATCGTGTCATCAACTTCAATGCCGACTCACTCTACGAATCCATCTATTCAACCCTTCCTGTGCCTGACTGTATAGGTTACGAAGAAGGCAAGCTTTGGGGAGAAGACATGAAGCTGGTGCTCTACGGAGAAAGTGCAGAAAACGAACTCACAGACAACGCAACTGCTTTCTACGGAGGTTACTGGATAAACACAGACGGCTATGTATGTGAATACAGTGACGAGAAGCATGCACTCTTTTTCGAACCTGATGCAGAAAAAGGACTGAATGCTTTGCATGTAGGCATCTACCCCAACTATTCGTTTGTCGGAACAACCTTAAAGGGCTCGTTCTATCTCGTAGGCGCAAATTCATACTACAAACTCAATGTAAGTCTAACCGTCAACCCATATCCACGATTCGACGAATGCGAACTTGTTGACTCTATGACCTTTGCTGTGGAAATCGTGCCTATTGCTGCAGAACACACCACAGATGTAAACCTCGTACAAGATGACTACATGATTCATGCTATCACCTTTACACAAGATCAGATGGAAGCTTTACTCGGTGAGGGCACTTATGAATTCTGTGTTGAAAACACTTTGATGAGTAACGATGGTGAAGTCATTAAGAACTATAACAGCGCATTCTCAAACGCTATCACAAGAGGAAAGGGTTACTTGATGATGAATACATACGGTCTCTTCCAGAATGAAGAGTTGCTACATATCGCGGCTTCACTAAGTCCATTCCCAATGATGACGAAAGCATACGGAATCGGGTATGAAAGATATTTTGTCGAAGAAGATCCTGAGAGCCACGAAGGACACACTGAGGATAGCTTTAACTTCTGGTATCAGCCAGGTGATGCAGCTGTGGGCGACTACTATCAGAATGTATTCTATCTCGTCAACTACGAATCAGGCAAGAAGATTCGTCTCAACATCAATGTCGTCTTTGTTGAAAAACGTAATCCTGTTGAAATCGTCATGGAAACAAACATCACCCTACCTGCACACAATGCAGAAGGTACCGACTTTGCAGCTACGCCTTACGACTTATCAGACGTGTTGGAAGTTCTCGATTGTGACGATGCCGGCAAACTCACTTGGGTGGCATACAACATTCTGTATCAGTTAGTCAAACCAGCTGATTACGATGAAATGTACGGATTCTATTTCACCCTCGATGGATATCTGTTGCCAGAAGAATTTACAGGAGCATTATTCAGTGTTGGCTATACAGATGGTGAATTCCATTCTCTTGTGATGAATCCTCTTAGCGAATCTGAATATACAACTGCAATCGTTGCAACATATAACGGAAAGGGTTACCGATTCAACATAAAGGTAACCCAGCACGTTCTCAAAGTGAAGGAGCAATCTTCAACCTCTCTGGTCAACGTATAGCTTCTCCAAGAAAGGGCCTCAACATCATCAACGGAAAGAAAGTATTAATCAAATAAGACGAATCCAAGAATCAATGATTAGCGTTGTGGCAAACGTCGCAACGCTAATCTCTAAAACTACTAATCTACATGAACAAATCTATTCTCTCAGCAATTCTATTTGCTGCATCCTTTTCACTAAGTGCACAAGAAATTCCTGCTACTTGGAATACCCCAGGCAACGGGAATCCTTTTATTCCAGGTTACTTTGCCGACCCAACTATCCGTAAGTTTGGCGACACATTCTACATTTACGCAACGACAGACGGAACAGGTAACGGATATGGTCCTGCTCAGGTTTGGATGTCGAAAGACTTCGTCAATTGGCGAAACGTAGTGATGAACTGGCCTACCACAGAAGTTGTATGGGCACCAGAAGTTATCCCTACGAAAGACGGAAAATATCGTTACTACTACTGCACCCCTTGTCAGGTATATGTAGGCGAGAGCGATTCACCCGTAGGTCCTTGGACCAATATGCTGGGACGTCCTGATGCGGTATTGATGCGCGACCGCTATTGCGATCCTATGGCTATCACACTCGACCCACAGGTATTCACCGATGACGACGGTTCGCAATATATGTTTGTAGGCACATGGGGCATCTATGAGAATTCAGGATGTGGATGGGCGAAATTGGCAGCTGATGGAAAATCGTTCACAGACAAAGGTCTCGTTCCGAATACACAACTGAAAGACTTCTTCGAAGGACCGTTTGTATTCAAGAAGAACGGCATCTATTATTTCACATACTCATCAGGCAGTTGCCACGATGATACCTACAGAGTTCAGTATGCTACAAGCAAGACAAGTCCTGTGGGACCCTACGAATACAAAGGCTGTATCTTGAAAAGTAATAGCGACGGAACGGTACACGGCCCTGGTCACCATTCCATCCTCGTTGACGGAGACGACTATTACATTGTTTATCATCGTCACAACAATCCTCACTCAGTTCATGGATTCAATCGTCAGTTATGTATCGATAAGATAGAGTTCGAAGCAAATGGAGATATTAAGCCGATTGTTCCTACTCACACAGGTCTCCTCCCTTCTTCTCTCGCAAAGAAAGCGAAGAAAAACGCCATTCAGAATCTTGCCTTCCAAACAAAGGTCACTGCATCATCTGTACTCGGAAATGACTTCAAGGCAGAGTATGCTGTAGATGACAATAACGGAACCTTGTGGCGTCCTGCGAATAATCAGGGAGAGGCTTGGCTACAAATCGATTTAGGGAAACCGACTCAGTTCAATCAGGTATGGTTGCAATTCGAATATGCTACGTTCTTCTATCAATACAAAGTGGAAACATCCATTGACGGACAGAACTGGAGTCTCTTTGCAGACAAGACACAGAATACAGATGCAGGTTCGCCGATGATAGAAAAAGGCGACACAAAAGCCAGATACATCAAGGTGACCATTACAGACACTCAGAAGAACGGACACTTTGGAGCCTTATGGAATGTAAAAGTATATAATGCGACGAAGAAAAACGACCCTTCTACCCTACTCCCTTCTATCGAGGGAATGGACTATGAGGCTGTGAATCGTGGTTATCCGAACCTCCACAAGAAAGACGTGAATCCAACGGAGAGAAAGTACTTCAATAATGGGTTGGTTGTCGATATCAACGCAAACGATTACGCACAAGGGAAAGCACTCTTAACCAAAACAGTAAAGAACAGAGCCGGAGGAGAGTTCACAACTGAGGACGACTTATTGGTAGAAATAATCCAAAGTAAATACGCCTTCTTTTTCGATGGGAAGCAACACCTGACAAGTAGCTTCGATTGTCCGAAGAACTTTACCTACAATGCTGCTTACACAATCTCTGCTTGGATTTTCAATCCGTCAGTAGGGCCAAACGAGTGTATCGCAAGTATCACTCCAAGCACAGGCGACCTAACTGCGTTCCAATTCAACAACAGCACGAACCGTGAGACAGGTATTGTGGATCATGCAGGTTCGTTCGAGAGTGCAGGCTTCCCCAATGAAGTCCGTGAAGGAGAGGGCAAATGGCAATATTGGACAGTTACTTTCGATGGATGGTTCCAGCGATTCTATCTCAACGGGAAACTGATTCGAGAGAAGAACAACTTCATCATGTTAAGACCAAACGGACCTATCACAATTGGTGCAGATGCGGGTGGAGGCGAAGCATTTAGCGGTTATATCCACTCCCTGCGACTCTATGACCGAAGTCTCAGCGCAGAAGAAGTGAATGCCGACTATCAGTATAAATCCGACACTCAGGACAGAATAGAGATTGACATTCAAAATGTAGCCATCCACACCGAAGTCATCACACCCAATCTGATTAAGGTGACAGTTACAGACAAGGCTGGCAAACCGCTCCACTCTGGGCAGCTCAGTTTCGCTTATTATGCATCAAGCGACCCAAAAGATTTAGAGAACAACCTGTCCAAACCGTCGCACAGTTCCTCTACGATGCTTGCTGTAGATGGGAAGAAGGAACAACACATCGTTGTTTTCATCTTCGACGGAGACACTGGGCAAAAACACTTTGCGACGGCCACTATCGATTCGAAAGCGTTTAATATCTTTACTGACGACTTCAAGACTTTCCACGAGTGGGATGGAAAGTATGTTACCAATGATAAGGTGAAATACGAAGCATCTGACGGCATACTCAAACTGACATCCGCAGATACTGACTTCAGCGCAAGCGGCAATCCGAAGGTGAACGGACCAATGATTTACAAGGAAGTGAAAGGCGACTTTATCGTTCAGGTGAAAGTTGCTGACCTCATGGGGTCAGAACGTCGAAACACTCCTGCTTACAACGAAGGAGGCCTCATGGTAATCTACCCACAGAGCGAGACACGCCAGCAGGTAGTTCAACTCGGAGTGTTCCCCGCATACAATTGCGGTAACATGTTGACCACGATCTTCCGAGGAAGACCTCAATACAACAATCAGCAAGGATGGAACTACGATCCATACATGCAACTTCAGAGGGAGGGCAACCTGATTTATGCTCGCACTTCTCGTGACGGGAAAACTTGGACAGATATGCCGAATAGTCCTGTGAGAGTTCCTCAATTCGAAGGACAGACACTTCGTGTTGGTATATTCCAGACAACCTATTCGAACAACCCCGCATGGGTAAGCTTCTCTGACTTCAAATTGTGGGAGAAACGCTAGTATTGAAAAGAGCTAAATCCTATCGAAGTTATACATTTTTCAACAAAAACCACTTGAAATGATGGAAAAAACAAGTTTTTCTGTTTAAAATTGTAAAATATTTACTTTTTTTGATTGAGATTAAAAAAATGTTTATTAACTTTGCAGCGGTTTTAGAAACAATTAACGTTTAACAATTAAAGTCAAAAGAAAATGAAGAAGCTTTTAGTTGCATTTGTTGCTATTGTAGCTGTTTCTTTCGCTTCATGCGTTAGCAACACTACTAAGGTTACTGTTGAAGAAGATTCAACTGCTTGTACAAAAACTACCAATCCATGTGCATGTGATTCATGCGCAGGATGTGACGATCCTTGTGCTTGCGATACTGCAAAGGTTGATACGCTCGCAGAATAATTTCGTCATTGAAGGCAAAAAATTAAGGTGTGGCTCGAAAACCACACCTTTTTTGTTGACTATTTCTTTTGTAGATTATTTCTTTTTCGTGTCGTCGGTTTTCTCTTTCTTTTCTGACGACTTAGCATATCGTTTATTCAATGCTTTCACAACTTCGTCTGTTACATCATATTGTGGAGCACCATAGAGCACGTTATCTATTCCACTACTCTTACAGAGCACAAAATCGTAACCTTTTTCCTTCGCATAAGCAGCAGCGAAATTCCGAATGGTGTCAGTCAGAGCATTCATCTCCTTCTGGTATTCCTCCTGAAGAGAGTTCGAGAGTCGTGCCTGAAGCCCATCAATATCCTGTTGGAGTTTCTGCAAACGAGCCTGCTCGCTTTCATATTGCTGCTGAGTAATTGCATTTGACTGCACCTTACGTTGGAATTCCTGTACCTGTGCAGAGAAATTCCTACCCTTTTCGTTGATGGTAGCTTCAGCATTTGCCTGTTTCTTCTGGAAATTGTCAGAAACATCCTTATAATACTCATACTGGCTCGTAAGTGTATCAATGAGCACATAGGCTATCTTCAACGCAGGTTTCACTTCTTCTTTAGGTTCTGTCTCTGTTTCTGCAGTTGTTGCAGGTTTCTGTTCGCATGAAATCAGCAATGCAGCAAAAGCAAACATTGCAAGACTTCCTGAAATCAAATTCTTTACGTTCATGTCTTTATCTATTTTTCTTTAGTCTTTTTCGTTTTCGCTGATGGCGTGTGGATTCTCCATTCGTGCCAGTCTATCTTGACTTTGAGCACATCCGATTCCGCGATCTCTCATCGCTTTGTTAGATGACACATGTGAGTTAGGAAAGTCTCCTTTTCCTTTCATTACGATGTTTATACACAAAAAAACAACGCAAATAGCAAGAATTATTGACGAAAACAGTATAAGTTCAAACATTATTTACTAAATTTGCTTGCAAATATACGAATTAATTATGAAATAGTTCGTATTTTAAGGACTAAACTTAAGAATTAAAGCAGAAAAATAACTTTTATTCACATACAAATCATCAAATCATATAATGTTTAAAGATTATGGAATTAAAACCAAAAGCAGTATTTGATTACTTTGCAGAAATCAACAAGGTGCCTCGACCTTCAAAACACGAGGAGAAAATGATTGCCTACTTGCAGGAATTTGCTCAGAAGAACAATCTTGCCTTCAAAACCGACGAAGCTGGCAATGTTTTGATTGCAAAACCTGCAACACCAGGTATGGAAAACAAGGAGACAATCGTTATTCAAGGACACATGGATATGGTTTGCGAGAAAACAAGCGACCGTGTGATTGACTTTGCGAACGATCCGATTGAAACATATATTGACGGAGAGTGGATGAAAGCCAAAGGGACGACTCTTGGTGCTGATGACGGAATCGGTGTTGCTTTGGCTATGGCTGTCCTTACTGACGACTCTATCAAGCACGGTCCTATCGAATGCCTGTTCACGCGTGATGAAGAAACAGGTCTTACGGGTGCTTTCGCCATTCAACCAGGATTCATGACGGGCAAATACCTGATTAATCTCGACAGCGAGGATGAGGGTGAAATCTTTATAGGATGTGCAGGTGGTGTGAATACTGAGATTGAGTTCGAATACTATGCAGAAAGCATTCCTGAGGGCTATACGGCAGTCAAGATTGTGATAGACAAACTGACAGGAGGTCACTCCGGCGATGATATCAACAAGAACCGAGCAAATGCAAATAAGCTATTGGCTCGCTTCCTATATCAGATGAACAACAAGTACGACATCTTCCTGTGCTGTATCGATGGTGGAAACCTCCACAATGCGATTCCTCGTCATGCTGAGGCTGTGATTGCAATTCCTGAGGCACAGAAACATGAAATACGAAGCGATTTCAACATCTTTGCTGCTGAAATTCAGGATGAGTATCACACAACCGAACCCAATGCTGAATTCACAATGGAGAGTTGTGAGTTGCCAGAAACCGCTATTGACAACATCACAGCAACCAATCTCATCGCTTCGCTCAATGCTGTTCATAATGGTGTGTACGAGTGGAGTCAGGACATTCCTCACTTCGTCGAGACATCATCCAATCTTGCTAGCATCAAGATGCCAGAAGAGGGTAAAATCAAGATTGTGACCAGTCAGCGCAGTAGCACCAAGAGCCAGCTCGATTGTGTTTGTAATGTGGTTGCATCTGCCTTCTCACTCGCTGGTGCTGATGTGCTCATCAACGAAGGTTATCCAGGTTGGAAACCCAATCCCAACTCAAAGTTGTTGCAGCTGTCTGTTGAGAAGTATAAGGAGTTGTTCGATAAGGAACCAAAGGTACGTGCCATCCATGCAGGCTTGGAATGCGGACTATTCTCCGAAAAATATCCAGGACTTGATATGGTCAGCTTCGGCCCTACCCTTCGCGGCGTACACTCGCCCGACGAGCGTCTGCTCATCCCTACGGTCGAAATGGTTTGGAAACACCTTGTAGCCATTATCGAAAGCCTGTAAAATTGGTTATTGTATAGATTACAGGTTATTGAGCGATAAGGAACGATTATTGAGCGATAAGGAACGATTATTGTGTAATAAGGAATGGTTATTAAGCGATAAGGAACGATTATTGAGCGATAAGGAACGATTATTGTGTAATAAGGAATGGTTATTAAGCGATAAGGAATGGTTATTAAGCGATAAGGGATGGTTATTGGAAATAAATCGTGGGTTATTGTTGCTCTCATGCTCATAAGCATGGGGGCAACTGCTCAGACCCTGCGCAGACAGACAAACATCAGCCGCATGGGAATTCCTCCAGGCAACTATAGTGGTATCACACGCATCAACGATACCCTCTATGCAGTTGTAAATGATAAGGAGAAAACCGACGGATTCCATCTCTTTACCGTCAACATCAATCTGAAAAACGGGAAAATCAAGCACGTTTCCGACAAGATGGTTGGGTCGCAAACACCCGCGAGTCACGATATGGAAGGTATCTGCTATCGATCATCATCCAACTCGCTATTCATTTCCGACGAAACCAGTCAGCGCATACTCGAATATTCTTTGGATGGCATCCCTACGGGCAACGAATTGAAAATACCAGAGATCTACGGCATAGGTCAAATCCAATCAAACCGAGGTTTCGAAGCGCTCACCTACAACCCGTCAACCGGCCATTTCTGGACAGCAACAGAATCTGCTTTGAAGCGCGATGCAGACAGCGAACCCCTACTGGTTCATCTACAAAGCTTTGGCGACGATCTCCAACCTGACGGACACTACCTCTATCGCCTCGATCCTCCACGAAAGAATCGAACGGCTCGCACAAAATTCTATGCACACGGTCTTCCTTCACTTATCGCGATGGACGACGGTAGTATCATCGTGATGGAACGCAGCCTATATAGTCCGTCAAAACTAATCGGCTCGTTCGTCGAGATAAAGCTTTATCGCATCACTCCCCAAGCATTCGAAGCGGCAGGTAAAGATGCCACAAAAGTAGTCGATAAGCAACTCGTCACCAGTTTCCGCACCCACATCCGCATCGGAAAAATCAACTATGCCAACTACGAAGGAATGTGTATCGGTCCGAAACTCAATGATGGGCGAACAACCATTATCCTCATCAATGACTCCCAAAACCGCATGGGCAACTGGCTTTGTCGTCTGAAAGACTACCTCAAAGTCATCATACTTTAATCATTTCTTTCTGTATAAAACTGAAAAAGGCTCAAGGAACACCCCTGAGCCTTTTCTATGAAACAAGCTATGCAGTTACACGTACTCCTGCCAACTCTTGATTTGCAGGTCTTCGAGACTCTTCTCTGTGAAGGCTTCGATGAAGGCCTTAGCAAGTCGGGCGTTGGTCATCAATGGGATATTGTGGTCAATAGCTGCACGACGAATCTTGTAGCCGTTGGTCAACTCGCGCTTCGTCTGGTTCTTCGGCACATTGACGATGAGTTCGAAGCGATGCTGAGCAATGAGGTCGAGCACATTCTCGCCTTCCTCATCAGGCCAAGCAACTGCTATTGCAGGCACTCCGTTCTCATTGAGATACTTAGCGGTTCCGTGAGTACCATAGATGTCATAACCCTTCGTATGAAGTGTCTTACATGCATCTAGGAGGTCCATCTTGCCGCGTGCGCCACCTGAAGAGATGAGGATAGACTTCTTAGGCAGACGGTAGCCTGTTGCGATGAGGGCGTTGAGGAGCGCTTCGTTCATATCGTCGCCCAGACAGCCCACTTCTCCTGTACTGCTCATATCTACACCCAGCACAGGGTCGGCATTCTGCAGACGTGCGAATGAGAACTGGCTGGCTTTCACACCGATACGGTCAATATCAAACTCGCTCTTGTCGGGCTTCGTGTAAGGAGCGTCGAGCATGATGCGTGTAGCTGTCTCGATGAGGTTGTGCTTCAGAATCTTTGAAACAAATGGGAACGAACGCGAAGCTCTCAGGTTACACTCGATAACCTTGACGGTCTGTCCCTTTGCCAGATACTGAATGTTGAACGGTCCGGAGATGTTCAGTTCCTTAGCTATCTGACGGCTGATCTTCTTCAACTGACGGATGGTCGAGTAGTAGATTTGCTGAGCAGGGAATACCAGCGTTGCATCGCCTGAGTGTACGCCTGCAAACTCGATATGTTCAGATATTGCATATTCTACGATTTCGCCTTGTTGAGCCACAGCGTCGAACTCAATCTCCTTGGTGTCTTGCATGAATTGGCTGACAACTACCGGATAGTCTTTGCTGACCTCTGTTGCCATATTGAGGAAGCGGTCGAGCTCTTCATCGCTATAGCAGACGTTCATAGCTGCTCCTGAGAGCACGTATGATGGACGAACGAGGACAGGATAGCCTACTTCCTTCGTAAACTCCTTGATGTCCTCATGGCTGGTGAGCGCACGCCAAGCAGGTTGGTCGATACCAAGTTTGTCGAGCATCGCTGAGAACTTATCGCGGTTTTCAGCACGGTCGATATTGACTGGCGAAGTACCCAGAATCGGCACATCCTGACGGTAGAGCTTCATAGCGAGGTTGTTTGGAATCTGTCCACCCACGCTGACGATGACTCCACGAGGCTGTTCGAGGTCGATGACATCAAGTACGCGCTCAAACGACAATTCGTCGAAATAGAGGCGGTCGCACATATCGTAGTCGGTCGATACGGTCTCTGGGTTGTAGTTAATCATGATGCTCTTGTAGCCAAGCTTACGAGCAGTATTAATGGCGTTTACAGAACACCAGTCGAACTCAACTGATGAACCGATGCGGTATGCACCCGAACCCAGCACAACAACCGACTTCTCGTTGTGGTAGTAGTTTACATCGTAGCCTTGAGTGCAGTAAGTCATGTAGAGGTAGTTGGTCAATTCAGGATGCTCACCACCCACTGTTTCGATACGTTTCACAGCTGGCAGTACACCCAATGACTTACGGTATCTGCGTACTTCGAGGTTTGCCTGCTCCATGTTGCCCTTTGGTTTGAGGACGAAGCGTGCAATCTGGAAGTCGCTGAAGCCACACGACTTCACTTCGCGCATGAATTCATCGCTGATTTCGTTCAGCGAATTGAGTTGCTGCAACTGATGCTTCAAGTCAACGATATGTTTCAGACGAGAGATGAACCAAGCGTCAATCTTCGTCAGGTTTTCAATTTTCTCAACGCTGTATCCTTCTTCCAAAGCCTGTGCGATAGCAAAGATACGGAGGTCGGTTGGGTTAGCAAGTTCCTCTTCGAGGTTGTCGAACTTCACGTGATCGTTACCTACGAATCCGTGCATACCCTGCCCTATCATACGCAAACCCTTCTGAATCATCTCCTCGAACGTACGACCGATTGACATGATTTCGCCTACTGACTTCATCGAAGAACCTATCTGTCGGCTTACACCTGTGAACTTCGTGAGGTCCCAGCGAGGAATCTTGCAAATCATATAGTCGAGCGAAGGAGCTACGTATGCGGAGTTAGGCGTACCCATCTCGCCAATCTGGTCGAGCGTGTAACCAAGTGCAATCTTAGCAGCCACGAATGCGAGCGGATAACCTGTTGCCTTTGAAGCAAGCGCAGAAGAACGGCTGAGACGTGCATTGATTTCGATGACACGATAGTCGTTGGTTTGGGCGTTGAACGCAAACTGGATGTTACATTCGCCCACGATGTTCAGATGACGAACAGTCTTGATGGTCAGGTCTTGCAAGAGTTTCACTTGCTCATCTGTCAAAGAACAAGTAGGTGCAACAACGATAGACTCACCTGTATGGATGCCCAGAGGATCGAAGTTTTCCATCGAAGCAACAGTGAAGCAATGGTCGTTCTTGTCGCGGATACACTCGAACTCTATCTCCTTCCAACCCTTCAACGATTCCTCAACCAGAATCTGAGGAGCAAATGTGAAGGCACTCTCTGCAATCGTCTTGAATGTCTGCTCGTCTGGACAGATACCACTACCGAGACCGCCCAGCGCGTATGCCGAACGAATCATGATTGGGAAACCGATCTCGTGCGCTGCCTTCAGGGCATCTTCCATATTTTCTACGGCATGACTTACAGGAGTCTTGATGGCGATCTTGTCAAGTTCTTTCACGAAGAGGTCACGGTCTTCTGTATTCATAATCGCCTCGACCGAAGTACCAAGCACCTGAACACCATATTCTTTCAACGTTCCGTTGGTGAAGAGTTCGGTACCACAGTTCAAAGCAGTCTGTCCTCCGAAGGCCAGCAAGATGCCGTCGGGGCGTTCCTTCTTGATAATTTCAGTTACAAAAAAAGGTGTCACTGGGAGGAAATAAACCTTGTCAGCAATACCTTCACTTGTCTGGATAGTAGCGATGTTTGGATTAACCAAAACAGAACTGATGCCCTCTTCCCGTAAAGCCTTAAGTGCTTGAGAGCCTGAGTAATCGAATTCTCCTGCTTGGCCGATCTTCAATGCGCCAGAGCCGAGAACCAGAACTTTCTTGAGTTGCTTGTCCATAAGAATAATGTAATATCTTTAATATCTTTTACTTCTCTAATGATAAGTGGCAATCGAGCATAAAAAACCCGAAAACCAAATCACCTTCTTTTAGTTTTCGGGTTGCAAATTTAAGCATTTTCTCGGAGTCTCACAATTTTTATGCACTTTAATTTGTAATATGCAAAAAAAATACAAAAAAAAATAGGAGTTTGATTTTTTACAAACCCCTATTCCGATTTTTCTAACGTTTCACCACGATGACAAATCCTCCGCGAGGCTGACACTTTTGAACCGTCTCGACCGTATTGCCGCGAGTGATGTCCCAAGGATTGTTCTTGTCGCCACTATCCTGGAACTGAGTGACATACTTGCCCAATCCCTTCAGACGTTTCGTACTGAACGTGAGGGTCTGCTCCTGATCTGTTCCGTTGATGCCTGCAATATACCAAGTCGTACCGCTCTTGCGAGCAATGATGGCACTTTCTGCCGGATAACCTCCGAGGAATACGGTCTCGTCCCATGCTGCAGGCAATTCGCCTAAGTAGTTCTTCACCTCCTGAGGCTGAGCCAGGAAACTCTCCGGACGGTCAGCCAGATGTTGCAAACCACTTTCGAACAAGGCTGTGAGTGCCAGCTCATGAGCATGACTCGTGATGTGTGGATGTTGCGAATCGCTGAAGGCACAAGGCGTATAGTCCATTGAGCCGATGACGTTACGAGTAAATGGTAACGTAGCATTATGAGCAGCTGCACGATTGGTGAAGGTCGGTACGTTGTTGTACCACTCGGCTCCATACACAGCCTCAGTCGTCAGCAGGTTCGGATAGGTACGCATCCATCCACGAGGGAATGTAGCTCCGTGGAAGTTGATGAGCAAATGATGCTTGGCAGCACTCTCCATCAGGTCGATGCTGTAAGCCATATTCATGTTGTTATCTCCGCTGAAGAAGTCCACCTTCACTCCTGCTACTCCCAGACTCTCACACCATGCGAATTCCTTCTCACGATCTTCTGGCTTGTTCAGACGATACTTCGGAGTTGGAGCACCGTTCACCCACCCTACTGATGAGTTGTACCATATCATCGGTTTCACGCCCTTCTCTTTTGCATAGTTCACAGCATCCTCGATGCTCTTTCCGTCCTTCATCGCGTCCCACTCTGCATCAATCAGCACGTAAGGCAGACGGAGTGTTGCAGCCAGGTCAACATACTTCTTGATGATGTTCAGGTCGTTCGAGCCGTGATTGTCACCAATGTCGATTCTACCACATCGCTCATCTGACCGATTATCATCACCTTCCACGAACTCTGCTTAGCGTTCTGCTCGTTTTTGTCGTGTACAATGTTAAACTTGTTCTTTCCATCAAGGCTGTAGAACGACGAAGCAGCCTGGTCGTGATGGATGTCGGCTTCTGTGAGCAATCCGAATACATTGTTGGGGAACTCAAACAAAGCAGGATAAGAGAGATGATCGCCTTGCTTGAACGAGCGGTTCTTTGGGTAGAAACTCTCTGCACCATCCGTCCAGTTCATCATCCAGTTATTAATATAATAAGGTATAGTGATAGGCACATCGATCTCCGACTTGTCGTTCATGCTCTCGCGTCCCACTTTTCGGAAAGCCACTCCGTCGTTATACACTCTCACCAACAGCACACCGCCGCTCTGGAGCGAATACGCCGATTCCTTACCCTTGTTCACACAATGCCGACGTTTGCCCGACAGCATCATGTAGTCGTCCTTGATGTTGCGCGTATCGCCACCATTGATACCTTTGAACTCTGCAGTATAGATTTTCTGCCACTTCCCGTTCTGCTTATAGCTTACGGTGATATGGTCGTCAAACTTCTCTGCCTTTAATTTCCCATTAGGAGATGTCTGTGCAGACATACTGATGCCCCAAGCGGCACAGATAAATGCTAATACGATTCGTTTCATGCTTCTATTCATAATTTATTGTTATTGTCTTGCAAAAATGTCTTTCAAGGTATGCATCCGCTACATCGGTTTATTGACCAGCATATTGAACACCTTCATGTAGTTGCTGAATTGCTGCTTGTCGTCCACACCCGAGTCGCCCGTATCCTCTACGTCCACACTCTTCACCTTCGTCTCGATACATTTGCCGTTCTCGTCATAGTAGTAGCGCCACTCGTAAGTCTCGCCCTCCTCCTGCGTCTGGGTGAACGAGAAAATCAGCTTGTGACTGTCCGGAGCAAGCAAGAACTCGCTATACTCCTTGAAATACATGCTGTGATTCTGCTTTGAGATGAAGTAGCAATGATTGTTGAAAACCTCATCGTTTCCGTTCGGTTCAAAGAAGAACTTCAAATCGACAGTCACAGGAGGATAGTCTTCAGCCAACTGGTCGTGAATCACGATACGCATATCACGAGGCAGTTCCGACTTGTCGTTCTTCTCTATTTTGTTCTTCGCAGTCGTGTATGTGCTGCGAATCATCTTCAGGCGGTCTGCCTTCGGAGTGGTCCTGACGTTCGTTGTCGTCGGTTCCACATCCTTATGGTTAATCATCATCTCAAAGATGTCGAGACACTCCTTCGCAAACTGTTGGTCCAACGATCCATCATCCCCATCCTCGCTATCCTCATCTACATCCTCAAGATCTTCACGACCCATCTTTCGTTTATGTTCAATCAGACGACCCTCAGCATCGAAGTAGTTGTTGTCCTCAATCATAAAGCCGGAATCCGTCACACTACGCGTGAAGGCATAGAGCAGATGCCCGTCTTCAGGGTCGAACAGCAGCTCAGTTTTCGACTCATGTCCGTGAGCCGTAAAGTAATCCGTCAAAAAATAGCAGCGCGACGTAGGGTCGATGATATAACTCGTAGGCTCTTTCTTCGTGAAGTAGAACGTCATTTCCGTCTCCTCATTGATGATGAATTCATCGTCCACCTGCGTTCCGTCGTTCACGGTAATCGTCATATCCCGAGGACCGATGCTCCCCGTCCCATTGGCAGCAACCATCTCCTTCGCTTTGGCATACACCTCACGAA
The DNA here is from genome assembly GCA_902785075.1 of uncultured Bacteroidales bacterium. GTDB lineage: Bacteria > Bacteroidota > Bacteroidia > Bacteroidales > Bacteroidaceae > Colivivens. Next base: position 63,798 of record CACZXN010000049.1, read on the forward strand.
TACGCCTTATCTGACCTTCCTTCGACTCACTCCCCTTCTTGAAGTAACTGCTCAGTCGAGTCAGGATGACATGATAAGTCTGCTCAGCCAGTTCCGACGGCTGATGCGAATGCCAGGTAGCATTGATTTTCGTACCGTCAGCATACTCCATATACACCCGATACGAATGCCCGCCTTCTATGACATCATCCTTATTATAATCCTTCAGTTTCCCCACATTGAGGTCATACAACACCTCCTGCATCCGTTTCACATCCTCGGCAGTCACGTCATACTCACTCTTCTGCTCATGATCGGTACCCGCATCCACACATCTCACCACCTTCGGCGTCTTACCCACGTCGGCAATCAGTTCGTAATAGTCCTTCCCATCGTCAGGAATCCCATGAGGAGTCTCAGCACAACTACAATAAATCAACTGCGACTTCGGAGTCGTCTGGGCATAATCAGTCATATAACTCAACAAGAGCGACATAAATACAAAAAGTTTCAGTTTCATATCTGGTTTGATAAAGCATTACCTGTCAAGTTGCAAAGTTACGTTTTTTTCTCGACACACCAATAGAAATAACCCAAAACCTCCATTATTTTGAATTCTTTTAGCCCCTTCATGTAAAAAAATGTCATCAATCACCAATAATAACACCCAAGTTAATTTACCATTGACCATTGACGATTGACGATTGAACAGATGATTTGATTTATTTGACCACGGATTAACCACCCATTGCTCCTCCCCTAAGCTAGGGGAGGGGGACCGCTTGCGGTGGAGGAGTATGTCTTGATCTCTAACCTCTAACCCTTAACCATGAACCATGAAAACATGAAACATGAAATCGCAAATAACCTTGGTTCCGGTGAAAGTCACCGATTGGGGTTGGTAGGTAAACGAATGAACATCGCTTTTTCCCGAAAAAATTTGGAGATATAAATATTAAGGTGTATATTTGCAGGTGAAATTAATAAAAAAATACCTAAACAGAAACAAGAACTGATTGGCTGAAATAAAAAAAAGAGCGAGTTGCCCCGCTCTAAATGTTTTCACAACGGAATAATCCTTATTGTGATTTGCTAAAAATTAGTGCTGCAAAGGTAATATATTTATTTGAATTGACAAAATATTTTCTAAAAAATTATCGATATGAAGCATATTTTAGGTTTAGATTTGGGAACCAACAGTATTGGTTGGGCTAAAATCTCTATAGATGAGAATAATGTCGTTGTTCCAGAAATCAAGTTGGGAAGTCGCATTATTCCTATGAGTCAGGATGTCCTTGGCAAATTTGACAGTGGTGTTACAGAATCGCAAACTGCGGTACGTACAGGTTATAGAGGTGTGAGAAGATTACGTGAACGATGTTTGCTTAGAAGGGAACGATTATTCAGGGTACTTCATATAATGAACTATTTGCCAAAGCATTTTGACAAATCGATAGGATGGGATAAGACCAATTCAAAAACTTATGCTAAGTTCGTTGATGATAATGAGCCCAAGATAGCTTGGTTTGAAAACAAAGATGGTAAAAAGCAATTCCTCTTTATGGATGCTTTTAATGAAATGCTTGCAGATTTCAAACACAATAATCCAGAATTAGTAGGAAATGGTCGTTTAGTGCCCCTTGATTGGACGATTTTCTATTTGAGGAACAAAGCCCTTCACCAACCGATTTCCAAACAAGAGCTAGCTTGGATTATTCTCAATTTCAATCAAAAACGAGGATACTATCAATTACGAGGAGAGGAAGAAGAAAACGACAATTCCAAGGTTGAAGAGTATTATGAATTAAAAGTTGTGGACGTTGAAGCTACAGAAGAGAAAAGAGGCAATAACATTTGGTATAACCTATATCTTGAAAATGGATGGATATATCGTCGCCAAAGCAAACAACCTTTGGATGATTGGAAGGGAAAAGTTAAAGAATTTATCGTTACAACAGAGTATAATCCAGACGGCACTCTAAAAATTGATAAAGAAGGACAGCCTAAGCGCTCATTCAGAGCACCCAAAGAAGACGATTGGGCATTACAGAAAAAAAGAATAGAAAAATCGATCAGCGATTCAGGCGAAACTGTAGGTTCGTTTATCTACCGACATCTATTAAGCTCTCCTTTTGACAAGATTAGAGGTAGGTTGGTACGAACGATTGAACGTGATTTCTATAAAACTGAATTAGAAGCAATATTAACAAAACAAGCAGAATTTCACCAAGAGCTTACTGATAAAGATTACCTCAACAGATGTGTAAAAGAGCTATACGCCAAAAACACTTCTCATCAGCAAAGTTTGATGAAGAAAAACATGCTCTATTTATTGATAAATGACATTATTTTCTATCAGCGCCCTTTAAAGAGCAAGAAATCGTTAATTAGTGATTGTCCTTATGAAGCCTATTCTTACGTAGATAAGACAACTGGTGAAATCAAGACACAACACATAAAATGTGTTGCAAAGTCAAATCCGTATTTCCAAGAGTTCCGCTTATGGCAGTTTATTCAAAACCTACGTCTTTTTGATTGTTCATCCATTGAGGAAAAAGAGGTAACTAGCGAATATCTTAAAAAAGAAGAGGATTATGTGCAACTGTTCCTTTTTTTAAACGATAAGGAAAAAATCACTCAAGATACTCTTCTAAAAGAATTCTTTAATATCAAAAAGTCAAAAGGAAGAAATGCAAAGTTGCCTGTGCGATGGAACTATGTGGTTGATAAGTCATATCCGTGTAACTCCACAAGATTCATTCTCCTTTCTGCTTTGAAAAAAGCAAACATACCTTTTTCGTTCCTCAATGATAAGCGGATAGAATATCGTCTTTGGCATTTATTGTATTCCGTTGAAGATAGAAAAGAACTGGCGCAAGCACTGGTAGCTTTTGCCAAGCAATATAATTTGGAAGAATCATTTGTTGATGAATTTAAAAAGATCGCACCTTTTAAAAAAGAATATGGTGCATACTCTGAAAAAGCGATTAAGAAATTGCTATCAGTCATGCGTACTGGGTCGATGTGGGATGAATCTCAAATACCAGACTCCGTTTCACAAATCATACGGGGCAATATAGATGAGAACACAAAAAATCGGATGAGTCATCAAGGCTACTCTTTCACAGACAAGAATAGTTTTAAGTTCCTTCCTGTTTGGTTGGCGTGTTATGCCATATACGGTCGACATTCCGAATCGCAAGAGATTACAAAATGGGAAAAACCTGAAGCACTTCAAAGTTACATTAATAGCTTTAAACAATATTCTCTCCGCAATCCAATAGTTGAGCAAGTTATTATGGAAACCCTGCGTACTGTTCACGATATTTGGGAAGAATGTGGCCATATTGACGAAATACATGTTGAGTTGGGGAGAAGCATGAAAAGTACAGCTGATCAGCGCAAATGGATGACAGAACGTAATATGGAGAATGAGAGGACCAATATGAGAATAAAACTCATGCTTCTCGAATTGAAGAACGATCCATCTATTTCTGATGTTCGTCCATATTCTCCCATTCAACAGGAGATTCTTAAGATCTATGAGGAAGGGGCATTGCAAGAATTATCTAAAGAAGACAAGGATTATACTGATATTTCCTATATTTCTCATTTGGCGACCCCAACACCAGCTGAAATAACTAGGTATAAACTTTGGCTAGAACAAAAATATTGCTCACCCTATACTGGCCGCCCAATATCTTTGTCAAAATTATTCACACCAGCTTATCAAATAGAACATGTTATCCCTCAAGGCCGTTTTTTTGATGATTCTCTTTCAAACAAAGTAATTTGCGAAGCTGAAGTTAATCAAAGAAAAACGAATATGTTGGGATTGGAATTTATTAAGAAATGCGGTGGAGAAATTATTCATTGTTCTACAATTGGAGATGTGAGAGTCTTTAAAGAAGAAGAATACAAACAATTTATTGAAGACCATTATTCTTTGAATAAAGTCAAAGCACAAAAACTATTAATGGACGACATTCCTGAGGACTTTATACAGCGACAGATGAACGACAGTAGATATATCAGCAAAGTCATTATTGGACTTCTGTCTAATGTTGTTAGGGAAGAAGGTGAAATTGATGCTATCTCAAAGAATGTCATTCCTTGTACGGGAGGCATCACTACACGTCTGAAAAAAGATTGGGGACTGATAGACAAATGGAACGACATCATCACACCTCGTTTCCAACGCATGAACCAACTTACACAAAGTGACGCGTTTGGCCATTGGGAGAATAAAGATGGGAAACGAGTGTTCCAGACAACTTTACCATTAGAACTACGGATTGACAAAAAGCGTATTGACCATCGTCATCATGCAATGGATGCATTAGCTATCGCACTTGCCTCTCGAAATATCATTAGCTATCTAAACAACGAAACCGCACGTGACACACAACGTCGAGAAGATTTACGTCTGCTTCTTTGTGACAAAAACCGTCATATTAAAAAGCCTTGGAATACGTTCACAGAAGATGCGCATATGGCATTACAGAATATCGTTGTTAGTTTCAAACATTATATTCGTGTGATTAATAAAGCAAGCAATTATTACGAACACTATAATGAAGAAGGAAAGAAGGTCTTCATTCCGCAACATGGAGAATCACATTGGGCCGTAAGAAAACCTCTCCACAAAGAAACTATATTTGGACAAGTGAACTTAAGGAGAAAGAAAACTGTTCCATTAGCCAAAGCAATAGAGTGTGTGGATAGTATTGTTGATAAGACGCTCAAAAAACAAATTCAGACACTGCAGAATGATGATTGGAACAACAAACAGATTATTGGATACCTTAAGAAGTCTGGAATCATTAAGGCGGAAGTCTACTTCTTCACAAACGATGAAGAACCAATGGTTGCCGTTCGCAAGCCATTAGACGATAGTTTTGACAAGAAACATATAGAGAGCATCACAGATACCGATATCCAAAAGATACTGCTCAATTACTTGGAATCCAAAGGAAATGATCCCAAATTAGCGTTCTCTCCAGAAGGAATCATGGAGATGAATCAGCATATAGCAAACTATAATAATAACAAACCGCATCAACCTATCATCCGAGTACGAGTTAGTGAGCCAAAGGGTGAGAAATATTCTATTGGTGAATCTGGTATCAATCGGAAGAAGTTTGTGGAAGCACAAAGCGGAACCAATCTTTATTTTGCAATTTACGAAGACAAACAGGGTAAACGATCTTATCAAACCATTCCTCTAAACATAGTGGTAGAACGATTAAAAATGGGATGGTCACCTGTACCAGAATATAAAGAAGATAATGAACAATTAAAGTTCTATTTGTCTCCAAATGATTTGGTGTATGTGCCAACAGAAGAAGAGCTTATTAATAATAATGTTTCAATCACAAATCTCAATCATAGCCAAATATATAAAATGGTTTCAGCGACAGGGTCATCACTATACTTTGTTCAGAATACAATAGCGACTGTAATCGCTAACAAGGTGGAGTTATATTCATTAAATAAAATGGAAAGAACAATGGATGGGCAAATGATTAAGTCAGTTTGCTGGAAACTAGAAGTAGACCGTCTTGGGAATATTATAAATATCATAAGATAAAACGATGATTAAGAAAACACTTTATTTTGGCAATCCTGCATATTTGCGACTTAGAAATGCTCAGTTGTTGATACAGTTCCCTGAAATCGTTAATAACGATACGCTTCCAACCGATTTCAAGAAACTTGAAGAACGAACTGTTCCGATTGAGGATATTGGTGTGGTAGTACTCGATAACAAGCAAATTACGATAACCCAAGGACTAATAGAAGCATTGCTTGACAACAATTGTGCTGTCATATCATGTGATAGTCGAAGTATGCCTGTCGGACTTATGCTCCCTTTATATGGGAATACAACGCAAAATGAGAGATTCCGAACGCAATTAGATGCCTCGCTACCATTAAAGAAACAATTATGGCAACAAACCGTCAAACAAAAGATTCTGAACCAAGCACGAGTACTTGACAGGTATTCGGGGAAGAAGTATCCCTGTATGACAATTTGGTCGAACGAAGTCCGTAGTGGGGACCCAGATAACCTCGAAGGAAGAGCAGCTGCTTTCTATTGGAAAAATTTGTTTCCTCAGCACCCTGGTTTTGTACGCGATAGAGTTGGTGAAGCACCAAACAATCTGCTAAACTATGGTTATGCTATTCTTCGTGCTGTCATTGCGCGTTCTCTTGTGAGTAGCGGGTTGCTCCCCACATTGGGAATTCATCATCACAACCGATACAATGCCTATTGCCTTGCAGATGACATCATGGAGCCATATCGACCTTATGTAGATGAATGTGTGATCCTGATAATGCAAGAAATGGAAGATTGCTCTGACTTGAATAAGACGATAAAAGCCAAACTTCTGCAAATTCCAGCGATGGATGTTGTCATTGATGGCAAGCGTAGTCCTTTGATGGTAGCAGCAACCCAGACGACAGCATCGCTATACAAATGTTTCACGGGCGAACTTCGCCGTATTACCTACCCAGAGTATCCAGACAAATGAATCTATCATCACGACTAAGTGAATACAGGGTTATGTGGATATTGGTATTCTTCGACCTTCCTACAGAAACAAAGAGAGATCGCAAGGAGTATGCCAAGTTCCGAAAACGCTTGGTTTGCGATGGTTTCACAATGTTTCAGTTTTCCATTTATGTACGTCATTGTGCTAGCAGTGAAAATGCAGAAGTACATATCAAAAGAGTGAAATCTTTCATGCCTCCTTTTGGGAAAATAGGAATTTTAAATATTACTGACAAACAATTCGGAAATATTCAAATTTTTGCGAATTGCAAACCCGAGTTAGCAACGTCGCCTGGTCAACAGCTGGAATTATTCTAGAAAATAGAAACAATAATTCCATTCCTAAAGGATGGAATTATTGTTTCATGTGACTCTTTTTTTATTTTCTAATTTCTCTTGCAACTGGCTAATTTACAGCGAGTTACAATGGTTGAGGTGTACCTACTGGGTACAAAGTTACTAATTTTCAAGCAAATCACAACACTGCCTGCGGATGGAAAGACGAAATCATGGTGTACCTACTGGGTACAAAGTTACTAATTTTCAAGCAAATCACAACTAGCGGTTCGTACTGAATAGGGGTATTTAGGGTGTACCTACTGGGTACAAAGTTACTAATTTTCAAGCAAATCACAACTTGATGATTTTGTCTTCTGCCATAGTTCCTGGTGTACCTACTGGGTACAAAGTTACTAATTTTCAAGCAAATCACAACATAGATGAATTCAGAATTCTCTACATAAAGGTGTACCTACTGGGTACAAAGTTACTAATTTTCAAGCAAATCACAACACTCCTGAAGAAGATGGTTTAAAACAAGATGGTGTACCTACTGGGTACAAAGTTACTAATTTTCAAGCAAATCACAACGCTGAGTGTCGGAAATGAGTGCAGTGTAGAGGTGTACCTACTGGGTACAAAGTTACTAATTTTCAAGCAAATCACAACAGATAGTCTTGTTCAGCCTTATAAGATGACGGTGTACCTACTGGGTACAAAGTTACTAATTTTCAAGCAAATCACAACATTGTACGAATATGATTGCATGATGGTGTGGGTGTACCTACTGGGTACAAAGTTACTAATTTTCAAGCAAATCACAACAGGTCTTAATCGTGAAATGATGTTGGTACAGGTGTACCTACTGGGTACAAAGTTACTAATTTTCAAGCAAATCACAACAGCTTATGAGCATCGACTTTGAATCGATGCGGTGTACCTACTGGGTACAAAGTTACTAATTTTCAAGTAAATCACAACATACGTCACATGGCTGACGTGTATCCATTGGTGTACCTACTGGGTACAAAGTTACTAATTTTCAAGCAAATCACAACAAAAAACAGAAAAATCTTTTTAAAACTCGAAGTGATTACTAATTGTCAACTTACCTATCCCCTCTTTGACATCTCGGGTTGCCTCCAAGGGGGCACTGAATCAGGGCGTCCTTTTCACCCTCCTCATATACATATTTAGCTGAGAGAACGAAGCTCAACTAGCTGAATAATAAGCCTGTTGATGATGGTGGTGTTTCGTCGATTCGATAGGGTTCACACCCTATCATCATATTATAATATTTCGCCCCTACAGGGCGATGTGGGTGGGTGTTTAAACGAGATAGGGCTTGCGCCCTATCCTGTATTATATCGCCCCGTTGGGGCTAAGAACAGTAAACCGTAAACGGTAAACGGTCAAAGGTTTCATACGCCCCCGCACTAAAGGCCCCCCCTCTATCTTAGAGGGGGAATTTTTATAGTGGAGGAATTTGTAAATATATGCAATATATACAATACATTGATGTAACGTATTTGCCACATTATTATGTAATAATTCTTGTGTATTTCCGTTATTTTCCCCCATTTCATCGACGAAATACACAACATTTCCACGAAACTACAAAACAATTAGTGATTTTTTTGTGAAGTGTTCCATATCGTTAGTCATCCTATTTTCGTTGTTATAATCTTTGAATAACCATTTTTTATTGAACTTTTTTGTGGGTAACCACAGTTTTTGTCTGTAAATTTACCACTTTCTACGAAACCACCAAACAAAATGCGTTTTTTTTCATTGTTTGAAATGCGTGATTTTGGGTGAAAAGCCAACTTTTTCAGGGGAAAAGTGGCCAAAAACAAGGGTTCGTAACATCATCCATTCAATCTTTTTTTTGACGGAGCACCCTCCACAATACCCTGTAGGGCACTTTAATTTTAAAAAGTAAAAAAAGTAACTTGGTAACTCGAGATAAGAGAAGGTTGTTGAATTTTATATATAATATACATATTATATATAAAATTTTTCGTTTAAAAGGGTATGCCAAGTTACCAAGTTACCAAGTTACTTTTTTTACTTTTTTCACTAAATTCATCGTTCCATTTTTTGCAATCTCCACATAGCAAATTCGGGGATATGAAAGGCAAAGATTGGAAATTTTACGAAATTATATTAAAAATACTTTGTATTTTATAATTATTTCGTAACTTTGCATCGCCTAAGAGAAAAACAGGCAAGTGAGCCTGCATCTGCACACTCCTCGAGGCGACACATGCACAATCCCGGGCAGCGCACGTGCATCCTCCAGAGTCTGCAAAAACGAGGCAAAAAAATAACCGATTTATTAACAACAACTCATCTAAAGAAACAACAATTATGATTCAGATCAAAGCTAAACAACAGAACGTATCGTTCGAAAAGAATGTCGAGAAACTCGCATTCGTGCTCTCAGCACATCTTTAC